>NZ_LKHP01000012.1 GCF_001440545.1 Caloramator mitchellensis | reverse complement strand
CGGTAAGTAAATTTTACTTATCCCCTGCTCTTCTTTTTATAAGCCTTATATCTTCTCCAATAAACTTGTGGAGAATAAATGAACCCAAAATTCTTGATTTAATTCTTTCGGCATAAATTGAATCAAAGTCCTCTAGTGGAAGGTTTGTAGATATAACCATTTTTTTATTTTTCAGTAGCCTTGTGTTTATGATGTTAAACAATTCAAGTTGCGAATAACCAGTGTGGTTTGGTTCTGTCCCAAGGTCGTCAATTATTAAAAGGTCACAGTCTAATATATCGTCAAGAACTTCTTTGTTTGAATTCTCATCGTATTTTGCGCTCTTTATGATATCCATTAAATTTGGCGCTGTCTGATAAATTACAACTTTTCCTCTATCAAGCAGGTCCTTTGCTATACAGTGAGACAAAAATGTTTTACCAAGTCCAGAACTTCCATAAAAGAATAGATTATCTTCTGTTAAATCGAAATTATTTACAAAATTTAAGCACGATGTAAATATTCTTTCCATATTCTTTCTTGGTGAAATTTTTTCATCGGGGTAAATTTCACTTGAATAATAGGATATATTAAAGGTATCGAAATTTTCTCTTTTAATTATTTCCTTTAGATTTGATTGCTGATATAGTTTATCTATTAATTTTTGTTTAAAGCATGAACATTTTTGGTTACCAATAAAGCCTGTGTCATTACATTTTGAACATATATATTTTATTTCAAGAAAATCAAGAGGGACTTTATGAAGAGATAATAATTCTCCCTTTTCTATTCTTAAGCTAGTTATTTTTTCTCTTGTTTGATTTATTACTTCTTGATAGTTTGAACCGTTAACAACTGCCATTGCCATTTCGACTCCAAGCTTTTTAATTTTTTCATCGATTTCTCTAAGCCTTGGAATTTTATTATATACTTCTCTTTGTCTTTCCTTTTGCATTTCCTTTGCCTGATTTTGTAGCTTTTCGTATTCTTCTAATATTTCAAGGACTATTTTACTTCTCAACATCGTCACCCCTTCCTAAAAGGTCCCTTTCAAGTTCTTTTATATCATACTTTCTCTGTCCACCATAGCTGTTGAAATAATTTTGAGTTTGTTTTGGGGTTGTTTTTTGCTTTCTATCGTATTTTTTTACCTTGTCAATTGAATCGATTTTGTTTTTGTGCCAATCGTTTAATACAGCATCTATATAGCTAAAATTGATTTCATTAATTCTTTTTACGCATATTCTGCATGCCTCTTTTATTACATCATCGGATAATTGATACTTATAAATCCACTTTTCCAAAAGCTCCTCCTGTGGTTTTGATATTTCCATATCCTTTATACCCATAAAGTTTAAAATATCCCTATATTTTGCCCATTTTTCCTCAAATGATTTTAGAAACTTTTGTGCATCATCAATAGTCTTTACATCATTATCATGCCACGAAATTGCTACTCTTTCTATGTATCTAATATCTGTTTTTTGTTTTGATACACAATATTCAACAAGAAGGTTAACAACTTCTGGGGTAAATTTAAATTCATCTATAAAGCTCAAAAATGTAGTTATTTCTTTTGTAGATAGAGGTCTTGATAATAATCTTTCAATATCTTTTAATACAGATTGTTTAGTCAATTCAAGGTTGTTTCTTCTGCTATATGAAAATGAGATAGACCCATCTTTATTTATTGCTAAAACTTGATTTTCTTGAAGGTATTCTATTGCTCTTATTACATCTGTTTCAATGATACCGAGAAAATTAGAAATATTGGATGTAGATGTATCAATGCCATCGAAGGCAAATTTTAATAGAAGAATATAAACCTTAAGAAAGTTACCGTCTATTTCCTTTAAATTCTTTTCTAAAAATTCATAAGGCAATGGAATATAATCGAGCATTGGAGAGTTCAGTTTAATGTTTGGCATAATTAGCACCTCTTTTTTTGGACTTGAATATATTATAACAAGTTATAAAACATTAAACAAATAGAAATATATTACTCTTTTTTGCATAAAATATACTATGTTGCATTTACTTTTTAATTGGTGTATACTAATAAATGTGAGTGTCTGAGAAAGGGGGAAAAAAGGTGCAAGATGGTGATAAATTAAGAATTTCTCCAATAAAGGCAAATTTTAGCGAGATTTTGAGTAAAATCGACAAATTTTGGGTAATAGGACTAATTGCTGGTTTATTAGTAGCGACATTTAGCATTGACATAAACATAGATAAGGAATCTGCCTACATAGTAAAAGTTAATGGGCAAAAGATTGGTGCAGTTAAGGGAGTAGATGTTTATAATGACGTATTAAGTTCAATAGAATTAACAGATGGTAAAAATAGTTTAGAAAAAATATCCTTTGAGAAAATTAATTTTTTAAAGACAGATTTTTTAAGTAAAGACGAATTAGAACTTAGCGTTAGAAAAGAATTAGGGCTTAAAGCAAAAGTTGTTGCAGTTAAAATCGATGGACAAGAAGTTGCAAGAGTAAAATCACAAAAGGAATATGAAAAATTATTAGAAGATCTAAAAAAATACTATTATCCAAAAGTTGATGGTGAGATTAAAATAATTTCAGCTACTATAAGAGAGAAAATTGAGCCAGACTTTGTTTGGGATTATTATAAAAACACGCAGGATATAGACGATGTAATTCAAAAAATTGCTGATGGACAAATGTTAACTCAAGAATATGAAGTAAAAAAAGGAGATACAATTTGGGATATTTCTCTTAATAACGATATCTCGATTGAAGATATTAAACTTGCTAATCCGGATTTGAATATAGATAAAATACAAATTGGGCAAAAGATTAAATTTATTAGAAAAAAGCCATATGTAAATGTTGAGATTGTTGCACAAATTAACGGCAAAGAAGAAATTCCTTATGATACAAAGAAAATAGTAGATAAAAATATCAAAAAGGGAATTGAAAAGATTAAGGAAAAGGGACAAACTGGTCTTGCATATATCGAAAAGAAGGTCTTTATTGTTAACGACAGCGTTGTTCAGGAAGATGTATTAAATACTGAGGTATTGAAAGAGCCAAAGGATGAAGTTTTAATAGTTGGTGGTAAGGCTCATAGCGGATATGTTGCTTTTTCGGGGGGCTTTATCAGACCTTCTAGAGGAAGGCTTACTTCGGGATTTAAATTCAGATGGGGAAGAAGACATGAAGGAATAGACCTTGCATCTCCAACTGGAACCCCAATTTATGCAGCAGCATCTGGAAAGGTTATTTATGCTGGATGGAAAAGCGGCTACGGCAAGTGCATTATAATTAGCCATTCTAACGGATTTACAACTCTATATGGACATGCAAGCAAATTATATGTAAGCATTGGAGAATATGTAAACAAGGGTGAAAAAATAGCTGCTGTTGGTAGCACAGGCCGTTCAACAGGTCCACATCTTCATTTTGAAGTTAGGAAATATGGAACACCAGTAGATCCACTTAAATATATAAGATGATAAAAACACCTTTAATATCAATTTTATATTTTTGGTTTTACGTTAATAGTAAGGATGGGTATTTGATCAAATGCCCATCCTTAATTGTATTATGAATACCATGGGCTATGCCCGCGGTTCTGAAGAACTTATAGCAATGAGAAGATTATAAAAAATCAATTACAAGAAGATTTAACATATGACCAAATAAGTTTGAAAGAATTCATAGACCTGTTTACGGGTGAGCCTGTGGAAAAAGACAAAAAATAAACCCCTTTAGGGGTAGCCTGAAAAAACTATGCTGTTGGAAGATATTTCAGGGTGTCTTTAGACACAACCAGTAATATGCCCTTATAGGGCTAATGCAAACCACCCGTTTTACGGGTTGTTATGATTTTCGACATGCATTACATTAAAATGATAAACCCAATTTAGAAAGATTAATAAGCTCAAAATGCTTAGTATGATTTCAAATATCTGCTAAAAAATCAAAGGTGGTCAGGATTCATTTAGTAATTTATTTATTTTTCATGGAAATTTAATTATTAATAAAACTTCGTATTTCGTTTAAACCTCCATTTAAGATATTTTTATAATGGATTTGCCTATCTACTAAGTTAAAGAATAGCATCTTAACAAGAATTGACAGTCTGTCCTAATTGTTAAACAATTCAAGAAGTCAAGAAATCAAGTGAATGTCACCAAACCTTTGCCCTGAGAGTATTTGTTTTCGCCAAGGCTTATGGTAGAGAGGCAGACGACTGACTTCATGTCTTTAGGAGTGAGGGTAGGGGTTTTTTCAAGCATAATAGCACAATATGCGGCAACAAAAGCAGCTGCGATTGAAGTTCCTGATTTTATAGTGTAAAATGAGGCTATGTGACTGCTTTTACCTGGAAGATATGTTGTATCTGAAGATAAACTCGTAATATTGCTCGATAGCATAACAACATCAGGCTTTGTTATCTTATTTGTGGTTGGTCCTCTCCCAGAGTATGATGCAACTTTGCAGCTTTTGATATTACCGCTGCATTCGGCACCGCCCACTGTTATAACCTCTTCTATATTTCCCGGGCAATTGATTGAAAAGCTCTGTGGTCCGTTGTTTCCTGCTGCTGCAACAACTATTATATTTTTTGATATAGCAGTTTTAATAATCAGCTCAAGAGGATTGATTATAGGGCTTATATCAAATTCAAATGGAAGTGTAATTATTCTAAGGTTAGTATTTGAAGACATACTGATTAAAATATCGATGCCCTTAACGACATCTGATAAGAAGCCTTTTCCTGTAGTATCAAAAGCCTTGATCATATAAATGCTTGAATCGGGTGCGATGCCTTCAATGTTAGTTGTATATTTATTTGCAGCTATACAGCCAGATAAAAAAGTTCCGTGACCATTATCATCGTATGGTTTATCAAAGCCGTTTATAAGGTCTTTAAAGTATGCTATTGTGTTTCTTTTGTTTATAAGGTCGGGGTGAGGATAAACCCCTGTATCGATAAGTCCAATTCCTATATTTTTTCCTGTTAAACCATATACATTAATAATGTTAGTCCCCATTATTTTATGTGCGTTTGTAAGGCAGAGGTTTCCCTTATAGTCATAGCATATAAAGGAAACCTCAGGATATTCAGTTAAAGCATCTATTGACATTGGTGAAAGTTCGCAAGAAATTGCGCTGATGTTTTCATATTCCCATTTTATTTTTCCATTGGAACTTAAAACTTTGCTCTTTATTTTGTTTGTGTTTGATTTGATAAGAATAATAACGGGTATTTTATTTTTAATGTTTAATTTCATGAACTGCTTAAGGTGGGCATCTATCTTTCTATTAATAAAGAACATAATATCCCTCAAAAAATTTATGCACTATATTATATGCAGCGAATTAGATATTGTTACTCGAAAATTCATAAAAAGCTCGTGCTGCCGGGGACAATGTTCTTTTGTTGTGGAATATCAAATAAATGTCTCTATTTATCTTAAAACCATCAACCTCTATCTTTTTTACAAGTCCAGTTTTAGTATAATCTTCGCAGGCATATTCGGATACAATTGAAATTCCAATTCCATTTTTAACAAACTGCAATACTGCCTCAAGGCTGGACACTTCTGCGAAAACCTTTATTTTTTCTAGACAACCTAAATTATCCATATATTTTTCAAAAATATTTCTTGTAGCAGAACCCTTTTCTCTTAATATAAATCTTTGTTTTAAAAGTTCTTCAAGAGACGTGATATTTTTAACTTCCGGGCTTCCGATAATAATAAGATTATCATCTGCAATTTTTTTATATGTAAGCCTATCGTCTGCCAATACTTCTCCAACTATTCCTATCTCAGCCTCTCCCTTTATAATGTAGTCGATTACGTTTTTTGTGCTCTCTTCCTTTACATCGAATTCTACTGATGAATAATTTTCATGGAATTTCTTTATTAAAGAAGGAACCAAAAATCGACAGGGAGTTGTAGATGATGCAATAGTTAATTTGCCTGTTATTTTTTTCTCAAATTCGGATATAGAAAAAACAGCGTTATTTCTTATGTTTAGAAGGTTTACCGCATAGTCTAAAAATATCTTGCCAGAAGGAGTTAAAGTTACTTCCTTGCTACTTCTGTCAAACAATACCGTATTTAGCTCCTTTTCAAGATTTGAAATGTGTGCACTTATGGTTGGCTGGGATAAGAATATCGCATCTGCTGCCTTAGAAAAGCTTTTGTATTTTGCTACATTAACAAATGCTTCAATTTGTTTAAAATCCATCAATCCACCCCCAATTTAATAGTAATTCATTTTATTAATAATTTCAATACAAAAGATTAATTATTTAAATAAAAGATTTAAGGTAAGCTTTTACATAAAATGAAAATAAAAAGTAGTTACAAAAATACTTTAATAATGATATAATAAAAGTTATGGATTTGGATATTTTCTTTTACATAGATATAGAAAAGGATGGTTGTAGCATGGATAAGTTGTTGATTGAAGGTGGAAAAAAGCTAATAGGAGAAGTTAATATAAGCGGTGCAAAAAACGCAGCTGTAGCAATATTACCAGCAGCACTGCTTGCTGATGATGGAGTTTGTAATATAGATAATATTCCTTTTATACAGGATATAAAATGCCTTGAAAACATATTGATTGATATGGGGGCATCTTTAACTTCTGAAAGAGATGGACATGTTAGAATAGACCCTAATACTTTAAGGACTCATGTTGCACATGGAGAGAGCGTAAGGACTATGAGGGCTTCATATTACCTTTTAGGTGCCCTTCTTGGAAAGTATAATAAAGCTGAAGTTGAATTTCCAGGCGGTTGTTCAATAGGTGTAAGACCAATTGACCAGCATATAAAGGGGTTTGAAGCATTAGGTGCCAAGGTTAATGTTGAGCACGGATTTATAAAGGTAACTGCTCCTAATGGATTAAAGGGAGCTAATATATATCTTGACGTTGTATCTGTTGGTGCAACTATTAATATAATGCTTGCAGCTACAAAGGCGGAAGGACTAACTGTAATTGAAAATGCAGCAAAAGAGCCCCATGTGGTTGATGTTGCAAACTTTTTGAATTCAATGGGAGCTAATATAAAGGGTGCTGGAACTGACATTATAAAGATTCATGGCGTTAAACATCTCAGAGGCTCCGATTATTCAGTTATACCAGACCAGATAGAGGCAGGAACGTATATGGTAGCTGCTGCAATAACAAGAGGGGATGTGCTGATTAAAAATGTAATACCATATCACCTTGAATCAATGAGTGCAAAGCTAATCGAAATGGGAGTAAATATCGAGGAATATGAGGACTCAATAAGAGTATTTTGTGATAAAAGACCAAAGGCTGTCAATATAAAAACTCTTCCATATCCAGGCTTTCCAACGGATATTCAACAACCATTTACAACGCTTTTATCCGTTTCAGAAGGAAGAAGTATTGTTACAGAGAGCATCTGGGAAGGAAGATTTAAACACGTTGATGAGCTTAAGAGGATGGGTGCAAATATAAAGGTCGAAGGAAAAATAGCAGTAATAGACGGAATAGATAGACTATCGGGTGCAGAAGTTATGGCAACAGATTTAAGAGCTGGCGCAGCATTAGTTATCGCCGGCCTTGCTGCAGAGGGAAGAACAACAGTAACCCATGTAAGACACATAGATAGAGGATACGAAAAAATCGAAGAAAAGCTTAGAAAATTAGGCGCAAGCATCATAAGAATAAGCAATAGATAGTGACATTCACTTGATTTCTTGACTTCTTGATTTGTTTGACAATTAGGACATGTTGTAAATTTTATGAACCCCATGAACATTTTACAATTGGCATTCACAATAAGCCTTAAATTATTTTGTTTTTGACTTTTCAACCATCCGTAATTTTATAAACTAATTATTGTAGTAAGTCAAAAAACAAGAATGAAAAGCATATAGGCGTTATTGTGAATGCACATAATTTGTTTATGGGGTATTTTTATTTTAAAATATTCTTGATAAATCTTTTTAAATTATTTTATTCTTGCAACTTTACTCTTTATAGCAGCTTCAAAGACTGCTCTTGAAACCTCTCTTTGAACCTTCAAATCAAATGGTTTAGGGATTATGTTTTCTTCAGTTAGTTCATCTTCTTTAATTGAATTTGCAATCGCCATGGCTGCAGCTATTTTCATATCTTCGTTAATTTCACTTGCTCTTGCGTCAAGTGCACCTCTAAATATTCCTGGAAATGCTAATACATTGTTTATTTGGTTAGGATAATCGGAACGCCCGGTTCCAACTATTCTTGCGCCGCCTTTTTTTGCATCTTCAGGAAAAATTTCAGGCGTTGGGTTTGCCATAGCAAATACAATCGAATCATTACTCATGTTTTTTACCATTTCAGATGTTAATACATTAGGAGCAGAAACCCCTATAAAAACATCTGCATTTTTTATGACATCTATAAGCTTACCCTTTTCGTTATTTGGATTTGTAATCTTTGCAAGCTCCATTTTTGCCTCATCAAGATTTTGGTCAGTTGAAAGGGCACCGTGTTTATCGCACATTATTACATTTTTAGCTCCATAGGATAATAGAAGTTTAGCAATAGAAGTGCCAGCTGCACCAGCGCCGTTTATAACTATTTTTAAACCTTCTAAATCTTTTTTAACTATCTTAAGTGCATTTATAAGGCCTGCTAATACAACTATTGCAGTTCCATGCTGGTCATCATGAAAAACAGGGATATCAAGCTTCTCCTTGAGCCTCTTTTCTATTTCAAAGCATCTTGGAGCCGAAATATCCTCAAGGTTAATACCGCCAAATCCAAGAGAGATTTTTGAAATAGTATCAACAATTTCATCTATGTTCTTAGAATCTATAACTATTGGAAAGGCGTCAACATCTGCAAACTTCTTAAACAGAACGCATTTTCCCTCCATTACAGGCAAGCTTGCCAAAGGTCCAATATCTCCAAGTCCTAATACTGCAGTCCCGTCAGATATCACGGCTATGGTGTTCCATTTTCGGGTATATGTGTATGCAAGATTGGGATTTTTTTGAATTTCTATACAAGGCTGTGCTACCCCAGGTGTGTATGCAAGGGATAAATCATATGAATTATCTACTTCTACCCTTGAAATTACTTCGATTTTCCCCTTTACTCTTTCGTGAAATTTTAACGCTTCTTCATAAATTGACATTTTATCACTCTCCCATAATATTGTATAAATACAATTCTTGTCATTTTTTGTTGATAGGCAACGAATTTTAACATATAATATTTTAAAGAAACAAATAAAGGGTGATTTTATGAAATTAGATAAATTAAAATACATGTCATTTTTAATAATTATATCTATATTTTTACAGGTATATTATACAAAGTTGATTTCGGATAATTTCTACAGACAGGTGGAAAAACAAAGACAGATAGAATTAAAACAAAAGGTCGATATGGCCTACAACACTATTTTACCTATAATAGAACAAAAAAGGCAAGGTAAAATATCAAAAGAAGATGCAATAAAAGAAATAACAACTATCGTTAGAAGAATGACATATAGAGATGAATATTCAAATAACTATATTTTTATGAGCGATTATAATGGAACATATCTTGTGCAACCATTTGAACCTTCTAAGGAGGGCACAAATCAGTGGAATTATCAGGATATTAAAGGGAAGTATGTTATAAGAGAACTTGTCAAAGCTGCTAAAGAACATCCAGAGGGTTCATTCGTTTCGTATTATTTATATCCACCCAATTCGCAAAATTACGAACAGAAACTATCATATGTTAGAGGAATACCGGAGATTGAGGCCTATATAGGCACAGGAATGTATATTCAAACTACATTTAAAATGATGTTTCAATTATTAAATAAAATGAAAATATCACTCGTATTGATATTAATTTTTTCATTTTCACTATTTATGATTTACATTTATAGACTAAGAGTGGATAATAAAATGCTAAGTGAAGAAATCGAGAGGAGAAAAGTGGTCGAAGCGGAATTAGTAGAAGAAAAGAAAGAGACAGAATTAAAAAATATATATTTGAATGCGTTATTTGAAAATTCACCTGATGCAATTGCCGAATTTGATGAAAATGGATTAATAGTAAATGTTAATAAAATCTTTGAGGATTTGTTTAAGTATAAAAAGGATGAATGTATAAACAAGAATTTAGATTATTTAATTGCAAAAAATAATGAGGAGATATTATCTGCAGAGGAAATCTTCAGAAAAGGTTATTTAGTTATCGAAGGACAAAGATACAATAAATATAATAAACCTATAGATGTAATAGCTAGAGGACTGACTATTAAGATAGATGGCAAAATAGTTGGAGGGTATGCAATATATACAGATATAACAAAGCAGAAAAAATATGAAAAAAAATTAGAATATATGAGTTTTCACGATGCTTTAACTGGTCTATACAATAGCAGATATTTTTACGACAAAATAATTAATGGACTTGATATTAAAGATTCAGTTAGTATTCTCATGGCAGATGTTAACGGATTAAAACTTGTTAACGATACTATGGGTCATTTCTACGGTGATAAATTGCTAAAATCATTTACTAAAATATTAATGATATCTAAACGAAAAGAGGATTTAGCGTTTAGAATAGGTGGTGACGAATTCGTCCTTGTTATGCCTAATACGCCTAAAAAAGAAGCAGAAAGGTTAGTTGAAACATTAAATAAAAATATAGAAAAATACAATAATAATGTTAAGGAAAAAATATTAATGCTAAGCGTTGCACTTGGTCTTGCAGAAAAAGCAAATGTAAATCAAAGGATACAAGACATAATGAAGGAAGCCGACGATAATATGTATAAGAAAAAATTAATTGAAAAAGCAAGTTCAAAAAATCAAATTTTAAATGTATTGCTTGCTGCACTTGGTGAAAAGGATTACGTAACTAGAGGACATACTGATAGGGTAAAAAACATATGTATTGCAATTGCAGAAAAGATGAACTTAAATGAAATACAGAAAAACAACCTAATACTTTTATCACAGATGCATGACTTAGGAAAGGTTGCGATTCCAGATGAAATACTAAACAAAAAAGAGCCCCTTACAAAAGAAGAGTGGGAAATACTTAAAACTCACCCGGAAAGGGGATATAGAATAGCAATATCCTCTCCAGAACTTGCTGGTATTGCAGATTATATTTTAAAGCATCACGAAAGATGGGATGGAAATGGCTATCCGTTTGGATTAAAAGCTGATGAAATACCTCTTGAATGCAGAATACTTGCAATTGCTGATGCCTATGATGCAATGACAAGCCTAAGGCCGTATAATAAGCAAAAGACTCCGCAACAAGCAATTGAAGAAATAAAAAGATGCTCAGGGACTCAATTTGACCCACAAATAGCAGATATATTTACTAAAGTTATTAGTGTTGCTTGATTTCTTGAATTATTTAATAAGAATATTTTAAAACATTTTCTGTTAATCTCCATAAATGGTTTCTTATGTTTAAGAATCATTTATGGAGATTATATTTTTAATCAAAGTATTGACAAACTATAAAATTATGTTAAAATGAATATTGTTAACAAATGATAATGAATATCATTACAAAGGAGGACTAAAATGAAAAAAATATTTGCAGTAATATTATCAGCAATACTAATTATGAGCATTTTTGCAGGTTGTGCAAAACAGACTCAAGAGACAAACGCAGAAAATCAAAAAAGAGTTGTTAATACAGTTAAAGGTGATGTTGAAATACCATCCAATCCAAAGCGTATAGTTGATATATCCGGCTCAAGCGAAATACTTTTGATACTTGGATTCACTCCTGTAGCTACAGCAAATACTGACCCATACAAACCGACCGAGCTTGCTACATACTTGAAGGATAAGTTAGGCAGTTCAAAAATCGTAGGTTTTTACATGTCCGACACCATGGATGTTGAGGGTATAATTCAAACTGAACCAGACCTAATAATAATGAGCCAAAGACAAGAAAAGATATATAATCAGTTGAAGGATATTGCACCGGTTGTTATGCTAAAGGAATATGACAACGACTGGAGAGGCAAAATGACCGATGTTGCAAAATTACTCGGAAAAGAAGACGTTGCAAACAAATGGCTTGAGGAATACGATAAAAAGGCACAGGATATAGCAAATGAAATAAAATCAAAAAAGGGCGAACAATCATATTTAACAGTTTTGGCAAGTGCAGGACAGTTCTATGTTTTCAGCGACGCTGGAATTGGTGCGATGATATACAACGATATGAAGCTTAATAAGCCTGCAAACCTACCAAAGCAAGAAGGAATAAGCCTTCCGGTTGTTACATTAGAAGGCTTGTCACAAATTGACTCTGATAATCTAATCGTTATAGCAACAGAGGCTGACAAAGCAAGCCTTGAATCAAGTTCAGTGTTTAAAAACATAAGAGCTGTCAAAGAAGGCAATGTTACATTCCTAGATAGCACTCCATATTTTGGACAGGGTTATGAACCTATTGGAAAGGAATTATTGCTGGATTTATTAAAGGAAGAATTGATTAAATAATATAGGGTGGCTTTTGTCATCCTATATTTTATTGTAGGAGAGGTAATTAAGCGATGAATAGACTATCAAAAAATAAAGCTACTAATATATTAATTTTAGCTTCACTTGTATTACTAATTATTGGAATTATGCTTTCGATTTCATTAGGAGCTAAACAGATTAGCTTTTCTCAAATTATTTCAAGCATATTTATTTCAAAGAATGAAATAGATGCGCAGATAATCAGGGACATTAGAATCCCAAGGGCAATTTCAGCAGCACTTGTTGGAGCTTTTCTTTCTGTATCCGGGGCAATTTTGCAGGGATTAACAAGAAATCCCCTTGCTGAGCCTTCTATAATCGGGGTTACACAGGGGGCAACCTTTTCAATTGCGATTGCTCTTGCGTTTCAAAAAAGCATAGGAAGTTTTAATTTAATGTTTGTTTCATTCTTAGGGGCAAGCATAAGTGGATTTTTAGTCTATTTTTTGAGTTCTAAATCAATAAAAAAAGTTGACCCTATAAGAATGGCATTAGCAGGTGTTGCTATTGGGACGCTTTTGATGTCGCTTTCTACTGCAATTGCAATGTATTTTAACCTATCCCAACAGATTAGCTTCTGGATTTCGGGAGGGCTAACATCTGCAACCTGGACTTCTGTGAAACTGTTATCCCTTATTGGAATTTTTGGAATAATTGTATCAATTATCATTTCTCCACAAATAACAATTTTAAGCCTGGGAGAAGAGGTTGCAACAAGCCTTGGAGTTAAAATAAATTTGATAAGATTTATTGGAATTGTTATTGTTATAATTCTCAGCGGAGGTTCGGTTTCAGTTGCAGGAAATATTATGTTTGTTGGATTAATAGTTCCTCAAATTGCAAGGGGGATAGTTGGTTCTGATTATAGAAATATTATTCCAGCTTCTATAGTTTTAGGAGCAAATCTGCTTGTTTTTAGCGATATTGTTGCAAGAATGATTAACAGACCTTATGAAACACCTATAGGTTCCCTGACAGCACTTATTGGTGCTCCTATTTTCATTTACATTGTAAGAAGGGGGCAAAGAGCATTTTGAAAAGGTTAAACAATAGAAATTTTATTGCGGTAGCATCTATTTTAATAGCTCTTATATTTATTGCAATTGTAATAAGTTTAAACGTTGGCTCATTTAAAATAGGTGCAGTTGACATTATAAAAACATTGTTAGGACAAGGGACTAAAAAGCATAATATAATAATTTTTGATATCAGACTTCCAAGAATAATTATTGCAATATTAGTAGCAGCAGCGCTTTCTATTTCAGGTGCCGTTCTTCAAGGGGTTACTAAAAATGATTTGGCAGACCCAGGGATGCTTGGAATAAGCTCTGGAGCAGCCCTTGCGGTTGTTGTATATATATATTTAATGAATGGGAACGTTTATGATGGCGTAAGCAGCCTTACTATTTTCACCCTTCCTATAATTGCTTTCATCGGAGCATTTATAGGTGCACTTTTGATATACATCTTTGCGTGGAAAAGGGGAACAAACTCAAACAGACTGATATTGATGGGAATAGGCATAAATTCTGTATTCAGTGCCCTTTTGGTTATTTTTCAACTTAGGTTTACAACTCAGGAATTCAACCGTGTAATGATTTGGACGCTCGGCAGCCTCTGGGGAACAGATTGGAGATATGTTATCGCTGCTTTTCCTGGCATTTTAGTTGCATCCTTTATAGCTTATTATAAATCCAGATTTTTAGATGTTTTGAATTTAGGAGATGAGATATCGATAGGATTAGGAGTAAAACTGGAAAAAGAGAGAAGAAATCTGCTTTTTCTTTCGGTTTTACTATCGGCTATTGCAACTTCTGTCTCTGGGACGCTTGCCTTTTTAGGGCTTATTTCTCCTCACATTGCAAGAAATTTAGTAGGTGCAAAGCATAAAATTATGATACCTATATCTGTAATGATAGGGACTTTTCTTCTTTTAGTTTCGGATGCAATTTCAAGAAATTTAATTATAACAGGTGAGATGCCTGTTGGAATAATTATCTCGATAATAGGCGTTCCATATTTTGTATATCTAATGATAAAGCAATAACAGGAGGTTCAAATGAGTATAATAACAACTGAAAATTTAACTATCGCTTATGATGATGTTGAAATAGTAAAAGACTTAAACTTAAGAATACCTGAAGGACAAATAACAGCAATTATTGGAGCAAACGGCTGTGGAAAATCCACTATACTAAAAACAATTGCAAGAGTTCATAAACCTAAAAAGGGTAATATTTTATTAAAGGGCGAGAATATAATAGAGAAACAACCAAAGGAAATAGCAAAGGTTATGGCATTCTTACCTCAAAGTCCTATTGCTCCAAAGGGATTGAGTGTTGAGGACCTGGTTTCCTATGGCAGATTCCCATACCAAAGGGGATTTGGAAGTTTAAGCAGGGAGGATAAGGATGCTATAAAATGGGCGCTTGAAGTTGTAGGTATGGATAAATTGAAGGAAAGACCATTAGATGAGCTCTCAGGGGGACAAAGGCAGAGGGTTTGGATTGCTATGGCATTAGCTCAACAGACTGAAGTTCTTTTATTAGATGAACCAACAACATATCTCGACCTTTCACATCAATTGGAGATACTCAAACTTCTTGAGGATTTAAACAAAATACAAGGCAGAACTATTGTAATGGTAATTCACGAGTTAAATAATGCAGCAAGATTTGCCGATTATATGGTTGGAATAAAGGATGGAAGCATTGTATGCGATGGAAATCCTGATTTTGTTATGACAAAGGATAATTTAAAAGAAATTTTCAATATAGATGCTGAAATTGTTAAAGACGCTAAATATAAAAAACCGGTCTGCTTAACATACGATTTGATACAATAAGTTAACTGATATCAGTTAACTTATTGTTATTTTATTTAAGAAGAATTATAATTAAATTTGATACAAATTTATTCGAAAGAGGAGATTTTATGCAGTTTTGTTCGATATATAGCGGTAGCAGTGGAAATTGTCTTTACGTTGGGACAGAAAAGACCAGGCTTTTGATAGATGCAGGGCTGACAGGAAAGAAAATTGAAAGTGGTTTAATTGAAATTGGAGTAAGCCCAAGTGAAATAAAGGGAATACTGATAACACACGAACATGACGACCATATTAAAGCAGCAGGCATTTTATCAAGAAGGTATAATATTCCTATTTATGCAAATACTAATACATGGAATGCAATTTATGGTGTAATTGGTGAAGTAAAACTACATAACATAAAGGTATTTCAGGGGTTTGATGGTTTTGAAATAGGAGATATTTATATTAAACCTTTTAAAATACCCCATGATGCAGTTGACCCGGTTGGATATAGCTTTTATCATTCAAATAAAAAGGTTTCAATTGCAACGGATATTGGATATGCAAGCGATGAGGTCAAAGACAACATTAAAGATTCTGACTTTATATTGTTAGAATCAAATCATGACGTTGAAATGCTGAAGGTGGGTCCATATCCTTACTATTTAAAAAGAAGAGTTTTGAGCGATAAAGGACATCTTTCAAATGAAGACTGCGGAAAAGCCATAGTTGATATTATAAACAGCAGGCTCAAAAAGGTTATGTTAGGGCATCTTAGCAAGACAAACAACTACCCTGAGCTTGCACTAAGAACTGTCATTTCAGTTCTTGAGATGAATGGCATTAAAGATGGCAAAGATTTAATTATTGATATTGCCCATAGAGACAGGGTGGGGAGGGTTCAAACTGTATAAAGGGTGGTAATATGGAGGAAAGATATCCTTCCCTGTTCGGATATTTTTTGTCGGGTTTAATCGGTGCATTAATCGGCGGCGTTTTGATTATTTTGTTTTTTCCAATTGCAATTCAGGGGAAACAAGAAACAAACGAGCCAGAACAAAGAATTATAATTGAAAAATCCACAGACTTTTCATACGCCTCAAACAAAGTCGTTCCATCAGTAGTTTCTATTACGAGCAAGAAACAGGTGGCTTCAGGATTTATAATAGACAAAAACGGCTATATTGCAACCAACAGCCATGTCTTAGACGGAGATATAACCGTAACATTAACAGATGGAAGGGAATACACCGGAAGAATTGTATTTGAGGATAGGGTTTTGGATTTAGCAATTGTAAAGATTGAAGAGACAAACCTTGATGAAGTAATATTAGGAGATTCTAACCTTGTAAACATTGGGGATAGCGTTCTTGCAATAGGAAATCCTTTAAACTTAAGGTTTCACCGTTCAGTAACAGCGGGTATAGTAAGTGGAAAGGACATAACAATTGAAGTTGAAAAGGGAAAATACATGGAAGACCTTTTGCAAACCGATGCTGCAATAAACCCTGGAAACAGCGGTGGACCGTTGATTAATTTAAAGGGTGAAGTCATCGGAATTAATTCAGTAAAAGCCTCAAGCTACGAGGGAATAGGATTTGCAATCCCAATAAACATAATAAAGCCCATTTTAAAATCCCTAAGAGAAAAGGGAAATTTTGTTATGCCAACGCTCGGGCTTAGAGTTTTTGATTCAGAAACTGCCAGATATTATAATTACAACATAGACAAAGGAATATATGTCTACGAAGTTATAGAAAACGGTCCTGGATTTAACGCAGGAATTAAGGAAGGCGATGTAATATTATCCATAGACGGTGTTGAAGTTAATAAAATAGTCGACCTTAAGGAAGAGCTTTACCTCAAAGAGGTAGGTTCAATTGCTGTATTAAAAGTCAAAGACCCTATAGGGCTTATAAGAGAAGTTAAAGTCACTTTAGACTCCATTGACAACCTCACCGTAGAAGTGACATTCACTTGATTTCTTGACTTCTTGATTTGTTTGACAATTTGGACATGTATACTTATTACTTAAGATTCTTTTGTTATCAAACTAAATTTTTGATGGTAGTTGTCTCAAAAATGAGATATATAAAGAGGAGGGGTATGGTGGCTAGACAAGATATTTATAAAATGAGTTTTTCAAGAGTTTATCCTCTTTTAGTAGCAAAGGCAGAGAGAAAAGGACGCACAAAAGCTGAAGTTGATGAAATAATACGCTGGTTAACCGGATATACTCAGGAAGATTTACAAATTCAGTTGGAAAATCAGGTAGATTATGAGACATTTTTTACAAAAGCACCTTGTTTAAATCCTGCGCGACAATTGATTAAAGGCGTGGTATGTGGAGTCCGAGTGGAAGATATTCAAGAACCTATTATGAAGGAAATACGATATTTAGATAAGTTAATCGATGAATTGGCAAAGGGAAAACCTATGGATAAAATCCTAAGGAAAAACAATTGAAATCACGAAATTATTTGGGCAACCTCAAAATTTATATTTGAGATGCCCTTTTCAATATGTTTTATATTTTTTAGAAAGGAATTACAAAATGAATATAGATTTGATTTGTGTTGGAAAGCTAAAGGAAAAATATTTAAAGGACGGAATAGATGAATACAAAAAAAGACTTTCAAGATACTGCAATATTAATGTTATTGAAGTTCCAGACGAGAAGGCACCAGAAAATATTTCAGAAAAGGAAGAGGAAATAATAAAGCAAAAGGAAGGTCAGGGAATTTTAAAAAATATCAAGGATAATACCTTTGTTATCGCGCTTGATATAAAGGGTAAAATGCTATCCTCAGAGGAACTTGCTGCATTTTTAAATGAAAGGGCAGTGATGGGAAACTCAAACTTAGCATTTGTAATTGGAGGCTCTTTAGGCCTTTATAAGGAAGTTTTAGACAGAGCAAATTTTAAATTATCCTTTTCAAAGATGACTTTCCCGCATCAACTTATGAGATTAATTCTTCTTGAGCAGATTTACAGGGGATATAGGATTATTAATGGCGAACCGTATCATAAGTAGTTTCGAATATTTTAGAATCAATAGTTATTAGTATTTTAGATCTATTTAAATTGTATTGTTTTATTTTAATTTAATGAACGAAAAACATTTAAAAGCAAACTACGGTCTTGGGAAGGCTTTCCTATCCCAAAATAATAACGAGGGGATTGTATATCTTGAAAGAGTAATAAACATTAGTGAAAAATATTTAGAAGAACAATTTATAAAATACTATATAAATGCATGTAAGCACATTTATAATTACTATATTAGACAAAGATATAATGAGAAAGCTCAGGAATACTACAATAAGATAATAAACCACAGCGAAATAGTGGAATATGCGAAAAATGAGAGAGAAGTATTAACATTTAAAGATGAGTTAATACTTCATGATCTCGATGAAGATCATGTTAATAGAATAATTAACGTTCTAAACAAACACCCTGAAATTTCAGAGGCCTACTTAACGAAGAAAAAAGTTATATACTTTGAAAATAGTCCAGTATATGTTCTAGGAATAATGGTTAAAGGAATGTATAACTATGAAAAAGTCATAAAAAAGTTAATAGATACTGGCCTCAATGTAAACTTTGACTTTTTATAATTCCCCTATCCATATTAAACCGGAGATTTAGATTAAGGATAAAAGAAATAGAAGGAGCAAAAATATATTAAAGGTAATTAAAAAAAGTCCTAACGGTAATATTCTTCGGTTAGGGAACTTTTAATTTTTATAAAAATTTTGATCTATGTCAAAAGTTGGGATGGGCAAATTATTGAAATGCCCATCCTTACTTCATTATTAAGAATTTTAATAGAGTGAAGAATTAGATAATAAAACTACCGGATTTGTCCATGACAAAAATTTAATCATGGGTTTGAGTTATCGGCAAGAACTTTTGAAGAAATTATTAAACAAATAGAGCAGGTAGACCTATTGATATGCGATGAATGGGGCTACATACCAATTGACATTGAAGGAGCTAAACTATTATACCAGCATATTATATAAAAGATGTATATGATTTATATTAATTTATAATATTTTATTGTAATTTATAATATTTTATTGTAAAATACCAGTTAAAGGTGTATATTATATATAAGAAGAGGTAATAATTCATGATAGAACAATTAGCCGAAAAGATGATTCGCAAAAAAGTCATTGAGGGAAATTTTGATGTTACTGAACATGCTGTTAAAAGGATGGCAGAACGTGAAATCGACATGGACCAGGTTTTAGATTGTATCATAAGAGGGAAAACTATAGAGTTTCAAACTGATAGAAGAACAAATGATATAAAAGTTTTATTTCAGGAAGCAACAGCTAGTAAGCCAGAGGTATATACCGTTGTAGCTGCCTTAGATACTCCTTTAATTATAACCGTATGCAGGACAAAAGAAGAGGTTTGGGAATGTATTAATAATGTTTTGCGAAGAAGGGAGATATATTAATTATGATTAAGAAATGTTATATTTGTAATACTGAGATGGAGATGAAAACCACATCTATAAATACTGGTTGGGGAAGTTATAAGTTAACTATAGATGGAGTTAGTGCATATGTATGCCCACAATGTGGTGAGATAACAATCGAAGGAAAAGATGCTGTTATGCTACAAAAGCTAAGTAAAAGCTTAGTGGATGTAGATGAAAACCAAAAGCCTGATGTTTTAAATTTAACTGAAGTAGCAGATCTATTAAGAGTTAGCAATCAAACAATATATAATATGATAAAAGATGGCAGATTAAAAGCTTATAAATTTGGAAGGGAATGGAGATTCTTTAGAAAGGATATAGAATCCTTTATGGGTGGAGAGGAAGCATATGGCATTGCTGCAAGAGGAAAAACAGGAGAGTTAAATGAGAAGGATGCTGAAATAATATCTAAATATCTGTAACAGAGAATGTATCTATATGAAAATAATCCTGAGCTTTATGCTCAGGATATTGTTTCATCCTTAAATTTAACTCCTCCTGTAGATATTTTTAAAGTATGTGAAACTTACGATTTAAAAGTAAATTATGAAAATATCCAATCTGCCGAAGCTCTTCTGATTGTTTCTAAAGGGAAAAAGAACATAATTATTAATAATAGAAAAATATTATATATTCCAAGACAAAGGTTCTCAATTGCTCATGAAGTAGGACACTTTTTTATACCTTGGCATAGTAATATGTGTGCCTGCTTTAATATTGGAGATTTTAGTTCAGATAACGTAGAGGAAAATCAAGCAGATATTTTTGCAGCAGAGCTATTAATACCTACGAACATATTGCTTACAAAAATCGAAAACAAGGTTATTACTTTAGAATTAATAAAGGAGCTGTCTCATGTATTTAATGTATCATTAGGGGCAATGGCAAGAAAAGTAATATCAATTACTCAGGATAAGGTTATAGCAATGGTGTATTATAGCAATGGAACAAAGATTGTTCAAGCAAAGTCATCAAGTTTTGATTTTAACTTGAAGCCTGGAATAATAAAGGGATCAGCTGCTAGAGAGCTTCTTCATAATAGATATAGCAATGAAACTATTAAAAGAATTTTAAGATGTGATATATGGTTTCAGGAGAATATTGATGATTTTGAAATAGTAGAAGAGTCATTGTATCAGCCAAATTTTAGCAGGGTATTTACAATTTTAAGAATTGCGCATGATATGGATTATATGGAAGCTTATTTTGATATTTAAATATTTATTAAAATATAGGATTGCATTCGAATTGGTTGAATGTCGGAATTGACATCGTATACTGATAGAGAAACACTTATGTAAAGTGATTCTATATTTTGGGGTGTGCCCGAATGTGCGTAATCTTGTCGTTGAAAATACGATACGGGGGTCGACAGTGCCAACCGTTAGCTTAAGACAAAGGTGTCCACCGTGAGTTGGAATCTTAAGGAAGTCGGCGGCAAAGCTCCGGTCTGACGAACAGAAACTACATATGTTAATAGTGGCATAAAAAAAACCTCCTTCTTGATTTTTATTTTGATTCTTACCAAGAAAGAGGTTTTTAATAAGTTTGCACAAAATCTTTACAATCTCTAATAATCAATTCACTCAATTCATATCAAAGCATTTGTTTTGCTGATGTTACAGTTATTTCAAGAACTCTTGTTAAGAATGAAAATTTTTCTTTCATCATGTCAAATTCTGGCCCAGAGGTTATGTATCTTGCAGTTCCTTCAACTACAAAACCAGTGCCCTGATAATCCTTATATCCTAATACTTCCTTGCTTCCTAAAGCTAATTTAACTTTATTGTTGACATTTATGTTCTTTTCTGTTCTATGCATAGCATATGCGGGGATAAGGATTTTCTCATCATTAGTTACAACAAGGTAGGAATTCCATGTGTTAACTATATGTGGTTCATCGGTAGCACCCCACGACACAATTGAAACAACACCCTCATGTTTTAAAACATCGTAAAATTTTTCTGACAACATTAACTGAGTTTTGTCGTTTTATGACGAAGGTTATTTTTTTAACTTTTAGTAATTATATTGAAAATTCTTAAAATTATGCGTTAGAATATAAACGTAGATGGCAGAGATTTGAGAGCCGCAATACTACAATTGTAGTATTGCGGCTTTTTTTGGGAGGTGGGTTTTGGAAAAATAATACCTTTTATCAAAAGAAAAAGTAAAATCTATTGAGGGGGATGTAAAAAATGCAAAAAAGTTATTTAGGGGAATTGATTTCTGAATTTATCGGTTCATTTATTCTTATCTTCATAGGTGTTGGCGTTGTTGCAGCTCTTGTTTTAGAGGGTGCGGGAATTGGACAATGGGAAATTTCGATAGTTTGGGGTATGGCAGTTGCGATGGCTATATTTGTTACAGGCTCAATCTCAGGAACCCACATTAACCCGGCAGTTACACTTGCACTGGCAACATTTAAAGGTTTTGACAAGAAAAAGGTTATACCATATATAATAGCTCAGATGCTCGGAACATTTGCTGCTGCGGCTGTTGTATATGGCTTATATAGAAGTTCATTCTTGCTTTATGAACAGACAAATAATCTTGTTAGAGGAACTCAAGAAAGTGCTAAATTAGTTGGTATTTTTTCTACTTTTCCAAAACCACATCTTTCAACAATGGAAGCTCTTTTAGTTGAAATTGCAATTACAGCTTTCCTTTTGATTGTTGTTTTAGCAGTTGGTGATACAAGAAATCAGGCGGCTCCAACTCCTGGTATGGCAGCAGTTATGATAGGTATTACTATAGCAATAATAGGTTCATCCTTCGGTCCGCTTACAGGATTTGCAATGAATCCAGCCCGTGATTTAGGACCAAGATTGTTTGCAATATTTGCTGGATGGGGAAGTGCAGCAGTAGGACCAAACAGCTACGGCTTCATAGTTCCTATATTTGGACCAATCATTGGTGCACAGTTAGGAGGATTTATTTACGAAAAGATAATAGTTCCATACTTTCCAACTATGCAAGTAGTTGCTAAGAGCAAAGTAGAAATCAAAAAGTGATGGGAGGATATAAAATGTCAAGATATATATTAGCATTAGACCAAGGAACAACAAGCTCAAGAGCAATAGTTTTTGATAAAGGTGGAAACATAGTTTCAGTTGCACAAAAGGAATTTACTCAAATATACCCTAAGGCTGGTTGGGTTGAACATGACCCTATGGAAATCTGGGCAACACAAATTGGGGTGGCAAATGAAGCTCTTGCAAAGGCAGGTCTTGCTGCAGAAAATATAGCTGCAATAGGTATAACAAATCAAAGAGAAACAACAGTTGTTTGGGATAAGACAACAGGAAAACCAATATACAATGCAATAGTTTGGCAGTGTAGAAGAACTGCTGAAATATGCGATGATTTGAGAAGTAAAGGCTATGCCGATATGCTAAGGGACAAGACCGGTCTTGTTTTGGACGCATATTTTTCAGGAACAAAAATAAAGTGGATACTAGATAATGTTGAAGGCGCAAGAGAAAAGGCTGAAAAGGGAGAGCTTTTATTTGGAAATATCGATACATGGTTGATTTGGAATTTAACAGGTGGTAAGGTTCATGTAACTGATTATTCAAACGCTTCAAGAACATTGCTTTATAACATTTATGAATTAAAATGGGATGATGAAATATTGGAAATAATGAACATACCAAAATCAATGCTTCCAGAAGTTAAACCTTCAAGCAGCGTTTATGGCAATACTACAGTTGATGTAATAGGTGGAGAAATTCCTATAGCAGGTATTGCTGGCGACCAACAGGCTGCATTGTTTGGACAAGGTTGCTATAAAGAAGGTATGGCTAAAAATACTTATGGAACAGGCTGCTTTATGTTAATGAATACAGGCGAAAAGCCAGTAAAATCAAAGAATGGCCTTTTAACTACAATTGCTTGGGGAGTCGACGGAAAGGTTGAATATGCACTTGAAGGAAGTATATTCATCGCAGGAGCTGTTATACAATGGTTAAGAGATGAATTAAGGATGATAAAGTCAGCTGCAGATAGCGAAGAATATGCAACTGCAGTTGAAGATTCAAATGGTGTTTATGTAGTTCCAGCGTTTGTAGGAATGGGAGCTCCATATTGGGATATGTATGCAAGAGGAACTATAGTTGGACTTACAAGAGGAGCAAAGAAAGAACATATTATAAGAGCGGCTCTTGAATCTATGGCTTATCAGACTATGGATGTTTTAAGCGCTATGGAAGAAGATTCAGGAATAAAGCTTTCAGTGCTCAAGGTTGATGGCGGTGCTGTTGCAAACAACTTCTTAATGCAGTTCCAATCAGATGTATTAAATGTTGATGTTTATAGACCAAAGGTTGTTGAAACAACAGCACTTGGAGCAGCATACCTTGCTGGTCTTGCAGTTGGATACTGGGAAAACAAAGACGAAATATTAAACAACTGGTCGGTAGACAGAAAGTTTGAACCAAATATGGACGAAGAAAAGAGAGCAAAGCTTGTTAAGGGATGGCATAAGGCGGTTAAAAGAGCTCTCTCATGGGAAAATGAAGAATAATTGATTTAGTAAATAGAATGTGATAATATAAAAATAACAGAATAATTGGCGAGAGTTGAGAGCCATGGAAAAAGCCACAGAATTGTGGCCTTTTTTCCATGGCTTATTTTATTAAGGGGAGGCTTTTTTATGTTTGATGTTGCGATAATTGGGGCAGGTATTGTTGGAACAAGTATTGCAAGAGAACTTTCAAAATATGATTTGAGCTGCGTGGTCATTGAAAAGTCTAATGATGTCTCAAATGGCTCAACTAAGGCTAACAGTGGAATAGTTCACGCAGGGTATGATGCCAAGGAAGGAACTTTAAAGGCAAAATTCAATGTATTAGGCAGTGAGATGTATGAAAAAATTTGTGAAGAGCTGGATGTTCCTTATAAAAGAAACGGTTCTCTTGTCCTGGCATTTAACGATGATGATTTAAGACATATTGAAATGCTATACAAAAGAGGGCTAAAGAATGGAGTTAAGAATCTTTCGATAATAGATAAAAATTCTGTTTTTTCATTAGAGCCTAATTTGCAGGATAATGTCGTTGGTGCGCTTTATGCCGAAACCGGAGCAATAGTTTCGCCATTTGAACTTGCAATAGCGCTTGCAGAAAACGCAAATGAAAACGGCGTAGAATTCATGTTTTCAACAACTGTAACTAATATTTACAAAGAAAACGATGTATTTAACATAGAGACAAACAAAGGAAAATTTAAATCAAGATATTTAGTTAATGCAGCGGGGCTTTTTTCAGATGAAATAAACGATATGCTTGGTGGAGAAAAATTCAAAATAATTCCAAGAAGGGGAGAGTATTGCCTTTTTGACAAATCAGTTGGAAATATTGTTACAAGAACAATATTCCAGACTCCTTCAAACAAAGGAAAAGGAATACTTGTATCTCCAACGGTTCATGGAAATTTATTCGTAGGGCCTAATGCGATTGAAATGGATAAGAAAGACGATGTTTCTACTACAAAGGAAGGAATTGAGGAGATATTAAAAGGGGGAAGCCGAAGCGTAAAAAATATAAACCCAAGAGATATTATAACCTCTTTTACAGGAATTAGAGCAACGTCTGACACTGGAGACTTTGTAATAAACGTTCCTACAAAAAATGCAGTGAACGCTGCGGGGATAGAATCACCCGGTTTGACTGCATCGGTTGCAATTGCTCCTTATGTAGTTAGTCTGCTTGAAAATGAGGGATTAAGATTAACTTTGAAGAACAATTTCATAAAACACAGAACAAACACAAAGCTATTTATACAAATGACCGATGATGAGAAAAAATCAGCCCTATCTTCAAACAGCGCCTATGGAAGAATAATCTGCAGATGTGAGCACATAACAGAGGGAGATATAATAAACGCAATAAAAAGACCTCTTGGAGCAAGGAGTGTTGATGGGGTAAAGAAAAGAGTCAGGGCAGGAATGGGAAGATGCCAAGGTGGATTCTGCATGCCAAGGGTGGTTGAGATACTTTCAAGAGAACTTGATATTCCTTTAACTGATATTACAAAGTCGGATAGAGGAAGCTATATTTTGACAGGCAAGACTAAGTGATTGGGGGCGAAAGAATGAATAAGGATTTAGTTATAATCGGAGGAGGCCCTGCAGGGCTTGCTGCTGCCATTGAAGCAAAGAAAAATGGAATTGATGATATATTGATACTCGAAAGGGACAAAAGGCTGGGTGGAATACTTCAACAATGCATCCACAATGGTTTTGGACTTCACGTTTTTAAGGAGCAGTTAACAGGGCCAGAATATGCCCAAAGATTTATAGATGAGGTTGAAAAATTAGGGATAGAATATAAACTTGAATCAATGGTGCTGCATTTAGGTGAGGATAAAAAAATAATAGTATTAAACCCCAAGGATGGATTGTTCGAAATTCAGGCAAAGGCTGTTGTTCTGGCTATGGGTTGCAGAGAAAGAACAAGAGGGGCATTAAATATTCCAGGCAACAGACCGGCAGGAGTTTTTACTGCAGGAGCAGCCCAGAGGTTCGTAAATATGGAAGGCTATATGGTTGGAAAGAAGGTTGTAATTTTAGGCTCAGGTGATATCGGCCTTATAATGGCAAGGAGAATGACAATAGAGGGAGCAGAAGTTAAAATGGTTGTTGAGCTTATGCCATACTCAACTGGACTTAAGAGAAATATTGTCCAATGCCTTGAGGATTTTGACATCCCACTTCTGTTTAACCATACTGTAACTAAAATACACGGCAAAGAAAGAGTAGAAGGAGTTACAATTGCAAAGGTGGATGATAAAAGGCAGCCCATCGAAGGGACTGAATTATTTGTTGAATGTGATACGCTTTTATTATCTGTTGGATTAATACCTGAAAATGAACTGACAAGAGAAACAAAAATAGAGATAAACCCTGTAACAAATGGAGCTTATGTGAATGAGTTGATGGAAACAAGCATAGAAGGAATTTTTGCATGTGGAAATGTAGTTCACGTTCACGACCTTGTGGACTTTGTAACACAGGAGAGCTTCCTTGCAGGATACGGCGCAGCAAAATATATCAAAGGCGAAAAATCAAATAGCGCTAATAAATTTAAGACTAAAGGGTTAAATGGAATTAGATATGTCGTTCCTAATATAATCCATCCTGAAAATGTAAAGGATGCTGTTAATTTTTACATGAGGGTTAGCGATGTATACCACAATGTAAACTTGATTGTAAAAGATGGAGATAAGGTGTTATATAAATTAAGAAAAAATCATGTATCGCCCGGAGAGATGGAGAATGTAAAATTATCTAAGGAAATTCTTCAAAAAGTTGAGGGAGATGAATTGGTATTTGAACTTGAGGAGGTGGCAATATGATAAAAAATATGACCTGCATAAATTGCCCTCTCGGTTGTCAGCTGGAAGTTGAAGTAGATGGAGAAATAAAGGTGAGCGGCAATAAGTGCAAGAGGGGCGAAGAATATGCAAAAAATGAAATAACAAACCCTCTTAGAATAATAACTACAACGGTTAAAGTTGAAGGTGGAGATAGGCCGCTTTTATCAGTTAAAACAGATAAAGAAATTCCAAAAAGCAAAATTTTTGATATAATGAAGGAAATAAATAAGGTGAAGACAAAAGCACCGGTAGAAATTGGTGATATAGTAATTGAAAATGTCCTTGGAACTGGCGCTAATATAGTTGCTACTTCCAAAATTCAAAGGGCAGATTAAAATTTAGGGGGATAATGATGAAGATATTGTTGGATAGTTTAAGTGAGAATCCTATAATTGCTGCAATAAAAAGCGTTAGGGATATTGATGTTGTCCTCGAGAGGGATGTTAAAGTAGTTTTTTTGCTGTGCGGAAACATACTAAATATGAAGAGCATTGTTGCTGCAATAAAAAATAGCGGTAAGAAAGTTTTTGCTCATATCGATTTGGTAGAAGGTTTAGGGAAGGACGAATATGCTGTAAAATATCTAAAACTTGTTGGTGTCGACGGCATTATTACAACAAAGCCAACAATGATAAAGTGCATAAAGAATGAAGGTTTAATCGCTGTTCAAAGAATATTTCTGCTGGATTCAAGGTCGCTTGAAACTGGCATAAAAAATATATTGGAGGACAAACCTAATGCTGTTGAGATAATGCCTGGGCTTTCTCATAAGGTTATTAAAAAAATACACGAGAATGTAAAAATACCTGTTATTGCAGGTGGACTGATTTTGGATAAAATTGATATAGAAAACGCCATTTCAAATGGTGCGGTAGGAATATCTACTTCATGTAAAGATTTATGGTAAGTCGGGTTAAATGCCTGGCTTTTAATTTTTATTTTTTAAAAAATTAAAATTGTTACAATTTTATAAATTTTCTCTTCCTTTCTTCTACAATTTATGATAGAATATTTCATGAGTTGCATTACTTTTAAGGTGCAACAAAAAGATTAACGAGGGGGAGATGAGACATGAACAACTTACTAAACAAGTGGAATCAGTTGAGCCTTGTTAAAAGAATTATTATTGGTTTAATAATCGGTATTGTATTGGCTCTAACTATTCCTGAAAAGGCAAAATTTGTAACAATTTTCGGTTCTTTATTTGTTGGTGCACTAAAGGCAGTTGCTCCAATATTGGTATTATTTTTAGTATCATCAGCTCTTTCACAACATAAGAGCGGACATCAGACTAATATGAAATCAATTATTATACTTTATTTAATTGGGACATTTGCTGCTGGTCTTATAGGTGTTATTGTTAGCTTTATGTTCCCTGTAACTTTGACACTTTCTGGCGAGGGTGCAGCAAATCTAACGCCTCCAGGTGGTGTAACAGAAGTTCTTAAAGGGTTATTGCTAAACCTTGTTGATAATCCTGTAAAAGCGCTTTTCAATGCAAATTATATTGGAATTCTTTCATGGGCGGTTTTACTTGGTATTGCGCTTAGAAATGCTGCAGATTCAACAAAATCAGCAATAGCTAATATAGCAGATGCTCTTTCTACAATTGTTAAGTGGGTAATTAATTTTGCGCCAATTGGAATTATGGGACTTGTTTTTGAATCAATTGCTACAAATGGAATTCAAGCTCTGCTTAGCTATGGACAATTAATAGTTGTATTAGTTGCAACAATGGCATTCGTAGCTTTGGTTGTTAACCCAATTATTGTTTTCTTATATATCCGCAAGAACCCATATCCGCTTGTATTAAAATGTCTAAAGGACAGCGGTATTACTGCGTTCTTTACAAGAAGCTCAGCAGCAAATATACCTGTAAATATGGCTCTATGCGACAGATTGGGACTTGATAAGGATACCTATTCAGTTTCAATACCTCTTGGGGCTACAATAAACATGGCTGGTGCAGCAGTTACAATTTCAGTTTTATCGCTTGCAGCAGCGAATACGCTTGGAATTAAAGTAGACATGCCTACAGCATTTATATTAAGCGTATTATCAGCTATAAGCGCATGTGGTGCTTCAGGTGTTGCTGGTGGTTCACTACTTCTTATTCCACTTGCGTGCAGCTTATTTGGAATTCCAAACGACGTTGCAATGCAGGTAGTTGGTGTAGGTTTCATAGTAGGAGTTATTCAAGACTCGTGCGAAACAGCGCTTAACTCATCATCGGACGTTTTATTCACTGCTACTGCTGAATTTGCAAAATGGCGTAAAGAAGGAAAAGAAATAGTTATAAAAGAAAAGAGTAAGACAGCATAATAAAATCCCTGCGAAGGCAGGGATTTTTTATTGGAGTCAAAATTTTTATAAATATTAACTTTTAGTAGAAAATTTAACTAAAGACTATGGAATTTTTTGCACAATATGATATAATATATATGAAATATTACGAAAACTAAACTTTTAAATGTTTACTATTTAACAAACAATTTTCGTAATATTAAAATCTAAAATTAATCCTAAGGGGGGTTTTATGTTGAAGAAAAATGTTAAATTCTTGACCTTTGTTTTAGCAGCTATGTTAACTATCTCATCATTAGCTGTAAGCTCAGGCTCAAAATTATTTGGTGTTGATGATGTTTCAGCGGCAACATCAGGTGGAAACACTAACACAAAGCCAACTACTCAAAAACCAAAAACTACTCAAACTACTAAAACTACACAAACTACACAAAATTTCAACGGTAAAATCAATCGATTGCTTGCTTTTAAATCATTCGGAGAAGATGTTAAGTTATTGCAAACATACCTTAACCAAAATGGTTATAAGTTAAAGGTTGATGGAATTTACGGTCCAAAGACTTTAGAAGCAGTTAAAGACTATCAAAAGAAAAAGGGACTTAGAGTTGATGGAATAGTTGGACCTAAGACTTTAGCTAAAATAGCTCCTGTTAAACCAGTTGCAACAAAACCACAAACACCAGTTGTAAAGGAACAAAAGGTTACTGTTAAGATAGGAAAGGTTGACTATGCAGCGCATGGAACAAAGTGCTTTACACTTGCAGTAGCAGCAGTTGCAGGGGATAAGATAGTTGCAGCATATTTCGATGATTATCAATTTATGAGCAATACAGTTGCAACAGGAGTTCCAAACTCAGACAAGGATTTTGGAAAGGATTATCCACAGGGAAAAGTATTAGCATCAAAGATGACAAACGCTGAATACTATTCAAAGAACATGAAGGAAAAAGCAAACGCAACTAATCCAATCGATAAGAACTTTGATTACATAAGAGCATATGTAACAGGAAAGACAATAGCAGAATTAGAATCTGTTCTAGCATCAACTCCAGCAGACAAGATGACAGATGCAGTATCAGGAGCAACACTTGCTGATACTTATGGATATGTAAAGGCAATAGTAGAAGCTGCTAAAGCTGCAAAGGACAATGTTACACTTGAAGTTGACGCTAAGGACATCAACAACATAAAGATAGGAAAGGTTGACTATGCAGCACATGGAACAAAGTGCTTTACAGTTGCAGTTACAGCTGTTGTTGGAGATAAGATAGTTGCAACTTATTTCGATGACTATCAATACATGAGCAATACAGTTGCAATAGGTGTTCCAAACTCAGACAAAGATTTTGGAAAGGATTATCCACAGGGAAAAGTATTAGCATCAAAGATGACAAACGCTGAATACTATTCAAAGAACATGAAGGAAAAAGCAAACGCAACTAATCCAATCGATAAGAACTTTGATTACATAAGAGCATATGTAACAGGAAAGACAATAGCAGAATTAGAATCTGTTCTAGCATCAACTCCAGCAGACAAGATGACAGATGCAGTATCAGGAGCAACACTTGCTGATACTTATGGATATGTAAAGGCAATAGTAGAAGCTGCTAAGGTTGCGAAATAATTTAAGGGTTGTTATAAACAACCCTTTTAATTTTAATCTAATATAAGGCTTTATTGCATACAATTTATATGCTACCATTATATTACAAGTAAAAAATTTCTGAAGGGTGGCATATTTATGGCTCTTTCGTTAGTTCATTTAAAGGGGAATACATTCTATATCCCATCGCCGACGAATGTAGGAATATACGTGAATAATGGAAATGCAATACTCATTGACAGCGGTAACGATAAGGAAGCAGGAAGGCAAATACTAAAATTATTAAAGGAACAGGGTTGGAATTTAAAGTTGATAATAAACACCCACTCAAATGCGGATCATGTAGGTGGAAATCAATTTTTACAGGATAAAACAAATTGCGATATTTTATCAACGCGAATTGAATCGGCATTTATCACGGACCCAATTCTTGAAGCATCGTTTTTATATGGAGGATTGCCATTTAAAGACCTTAATAATAAATTTCTAATGGCAAAGCCGTCAGCAGTTACAAATATCATTCCATCTGATGGAGAAATATTTAACACAGGACTTAAAACTATTTCACTGCCCGGCCATTATTTCGATATGATAGGAGTTCTAACGCCTGATGATGTGTTTTTCGTTGGAGATTCTGTATTTCCTGAAAATATAATAAAAAAATATCATATATATTACATATTGGATGTTAAAGCTCACCTAAAGACGCTTGAAAAGCTTAATAATTTTAACGCAGAGATGTTTGTGCCAAGCCATGGAGAACCAATCAAAGATATTAAAGATTTAGTTGAGCTGAATAAGAATGAAGTGCTAGGTATAGCATCAAAAATACAAAACATTTGCAGTGAAGGAAAAACAATAGAAGAAATACTTGAGAATATATGCGATATATATGATATTAGTCTGGACGCAAATCAATATGTATTATTGTCGAGCACAATACGTTCGTATATCACTTATCTTTATGAAGAGGGGAGCATAAGACCTATTTTTAATAAAAACAAATTATTATGGGAAAAAGCATAAAACAGAAGGTTCCTTTATTCGATAAAGGAACCTTTTATAAATTGAGGGGAGAAAAAAGAGAATAGGGGGATTTTTTAAAGAAAAGCTGGCATAAACTATACATTGGGGTTTCGGAGGAAAGTTCATGCCAGCAAAATATGGGGTTGGTGAACATATATCAATGTCATGTGAGTTGCGAATAGTAAATATTTATTGATAAATTCTTCTTAATAATATTATATTACTCGTGCAAAATATGTCAATATATAAAATAATTTGTAGAATGATTATTTTTCGACAAATTTACTTCCAAAATTAAGACTCCAAAATATTGAATAAGGAAAATATTTATTTTATAATAAATCTAATAAATATCGAATAAAAGTGAAAATTAATATATTTCGTCAAAAAGGAGAAGTATATGGATTTAAAGAATAAGACAAAAATAATTAATTTGAAAAGCCTGACTATAATTCCTATATTGATTGTTTTTGTTTCACTTGCTACTTTGGGAGCAGTAACGTATAAAGTAGGAAGAACTCTTGTGCTTAATAATACAAAAGATTTTGGGACTAGAATTGCAAACGAATTTTCAAATCAAATAGAAAATAATTCTGCTTCTATGGATGTAATTGATTCAATAATAGAGGATAAAATAATAGTAGTTGGAAAAGCAGTGATATTAAGCGAAAAAAATATAAATAACGAGAGATTAAGGGAATTAGCCTCAAAACTTAATGTGTTTGAAATCAACCTTTTTAGTAGGGAAGGAGAAATTCTAAATTCTACTATAGATGAATATGTTGGGGCAAAGGTTTTTGAAGGTCATCCTGCGTATTTTTTTATGAACAGTGGATTTGATGCATGGGTGGAAAAAGATATAAGAAAGGACACAGAATCCTTTAGATTTTTAAGATACGGATATGTAAGAAGGAACGATGGTAGCTTTATTCAGGTTGGTATTTTATCAGAACAGATATATCAATTAAAAGAAAAATTTCAATATCAAAATCAGTTAAATAGATTAAAAAACGATAAGAATATTATATATGCGGTTTATTACGATAAAAATTTGAATGAAATGGCAAGAATAAGCAATCAGATTCATGTCAATTATGGAAATAAAGATAACGTCTTGATTAACGCATTAAATCGCCGCATTTCTACAATTGAAATTTATGATCCTGAAATTAAAATAAGAGTTATGCAAGTCACAGTTCCTGTTAAAAAGGGAGATACCATTCAAGGAGTTTTAACAATTGGAATATCAATGAATGAAATTTATAAGAAACTGTCTGATTATTTTTTAATCACTATCATATTGGATTTAATATTATGTTTTATAATAATATATATTTTAGCTCAAAAAATAAAAAATCCATTAGAAAACTTATCTGATGACATAGAAAAAATCGATTTAGAAGAAAATATAGAATACAGATTACCGATACAAAAGAATGATGATTTCTCTGGGCTTAAGTCTGTTATAAACAATATATTGAACAAAATTTCAGCATCTTTCAGTGAAATTAAAGAAAGCAAAGAAGAGCTGACTGCAGCTAATGAGGAACTTATATCGACTATAGAGCAGCTTACAGCAGCTGAAGAAGAACTTAGAGCACAATATGATGAAATACAAAACTATACACAAAAGCTTGAAGAGCTGCAGCAAAAGTATGATCTTGCAATAAAGGCAAGCAACAGCGGGGTGTGGGAGTTTGATTTGACATCTAAGAAACTGCATATCTCAGAGAATATCGATGAAATAGTTGGATTTAAAATTAGGGGTGAAAACACATTAAAAAAATTATTTGACATGGTAATTGAACCTGAAGACAAGAAAATATTAATACAAGATTACTATAAATATGTCCAGAAGAAAGATGATAAGATACATACCCAAATAAGAATAATAGACAAATCAGGAAATATACGTTGGTTGTTGGTGACTGGTAAAGCGATAGAAAGCATTGATGGAAAATCAACAAAATTATTCGGAATATTTTTTGAAACAACTTTACTAAAACAAAAAGAACAGGAAATAGAAAAATTGGCATATTATGACCATTTAACTGAGCTTCCAAACAGGGCTGTTTTTGTGGAGGAACTTTCACATGAATTGAACAATAAAAAAAGCGGCGCTGTTATGCTATTTGATATAGATAATTTCAAAAACATAAATGACATTATGGGTCATATATATGGAGATAAACTATTAAAACATGTTGCAGAAGTTTTCAATACATTGACAGATAAAAATATAAAATTCTATAGGTTTGGAGGGGATGAATTTTTAATCCTCATTAAGAATGCGGATGATGAATCTACTATAGAAAAATATGCAAAAAAGATATTAAATACTTTTAAACAGGAAATTAGTGAGAAATCTCCAGAATTCAACATTACTGCAAGCATTGGCATATCGGTATTTCCAAAAGATGGATTCACTATAGAAGATTTGCTTATGAAGGCAGATACAGCAATGTATAGAGCAAAATTTATGGGTAAAAATACCTTCATCTTCTTCCACGATGAGATGACTGTAAAACTTAGAGAGAATATAGAGATAGAAAATCAATTAGTAAAAGCAATAAATCAAGATGGTTTTGCTTTATATTACCAGCCAGTTGTTGATGCTAAAACAAAAAATATAGTTTCTTATGAAGCACTTTTAAGGCTAAAGGATTCTAATCTGTCTCCAGCCAAGTTTATTCCTATTGCTGAAGAGACAAATTTAATCATCCCCATAGGGAAGTGGGTAATTGAAGAAGCTGTAAAACAAATAAAAAGATGTGCAAATTTAGGCAAGGAAATACCAATTGCAATAAATGTTTCTCCAAAACAGCTTAAGGATAGCATGTTTGTATTTACAGTTCAAAAGGCTATTGAGGAATATCAAATTGACCCGAGATTAATAGAGATTGAAATAACCGAGAACATAATGATTGAAAATAAGGCTGAAGCTTTAAATGTTTTAAATGAATTGAGAAAATTGGGAATTACTATTGCATTGGATGATTTTGGAGTGGGATATTCTTCGCTTAATTATTTGACATATCTTCCTATCAACAAGGTTAAACTTGATAAATCATTAAATGATAAATTTTTAAATGCTAATGATTCAAAGGTTATAGAAGGTTTAATAATGTTATTTAAGAGTTTAAAGGTTAAAGTAGTAGCAGAAGGTATAGAAACTGAGGAACAATATAATATTTTAAAGCATATAGGATGCGATTATATTCAAGGGTTTTATGTTGGAAGACCAAGAGCTGATTTTTAATAAAAAATATAGTAGTATTTACAAAAAGTTAAAAAATAATTATAATATTCTTGTGTTTTTGTAAAAAGTTGACGAAAGCGAGGATGAATAATGAAAAAAATCAGTATCAAGGTCAAGATGTTGTCGATATTTGTAGCAGTAGTTTTATTAAGCATGTCTGTTCTTGGATTTATGGCATATTCAGTTGCAAAAAAATCATTAACAGAATTAGGTGAAAGAGCTTTAAAAAACAAGGTAAACATGGCGATAGCTTTTATGGAAATTTTGGAGAAAAACATTCAAGAGGGAAAGCTTACCAGAGAAGAAGCACAGGAAGAGTTTAAATCAAAGATGCTTAATCCTAAAAAGGATGATGGAAAGACAAGAGGTTTGAATGAAAAGTTAGAGCTAGGTATAAGTGCGTATATATTTGCTATAAACAGCCAGGGAGTTGAAATGATGCATCCTTTTAAAGAAGGAGATGACATATCAAAGGCTGTAGATCCAAAGGGAAATAATATAGCTAAATTGATAATTGACGAAGGTAGAAATCCCAAAAACAATGGAATTATTCATTTCTATTGGCAAAATCCTGGGGAAAATGTAGTTAGGGCTAAAACAAATGCCGTTGGTTATTTTGCCCCATGGGATTGGTATATCAATGTAGGCGCATATGATGAAGATTTTTATAAGGCAGCAAAGACTGTGTTGAATATGATAATAATCATATCTTTAATAAATTTAATAGTTGGTTCACTGTTTATATTATGGTATTTAAGCAAGAGGTTAGATCCATTGAACAAATTATCCCTATCGATGAAGGAAGTTAAAAATGGCAACCTGAATATAAGCGTCGACATAAAATCAAACGATGAGATAGCTGAAATTCAAAGAAACTTTATAGACATGGTTAAAACCCAAAAGAACATAATAGAAAAAATAAAGATTACCGCTAATGATGTCCTTGAAAAGGCTGAGGGTCTTTCAGCTATTTCAGAAGAGATGTCATCTTCATCCCAGGAAGTTGCAAAAACAATGCAGCAGGTTGCGGAAGGTTCATCTTCACAGGCTAACGATTTACAGGATGTTGCTGAATTGATGAACAAACTTACAAATAGCATTGAAAATGTATATAAAGAATTAAAAAATGTAAATGAAGAAACTGTTAATACAGCTGGCAAGGCTGATACTGGTAAGAAAGAAATGGACGAGCTTATCAAATCTATCGATGACATTAAGAATGCCTTTGAAAGAGTGAATATAAAGATTAATGGATTAACAAATTCAGTTAAAGAAATAGGTAATATAACAAATGTTATAAATTCAATTTCAGAACAAACAAACCTATTGGCACTAAATGCAGCAATAGAGGCTGCAAGGGCAGGAGAAGCTGGCAGAGGTTTTGCTGTAGTTGCTGATGAAGTTAGAAAACTGGCAGAAGAATCTAAAAAATCAACAGATGAAATTAATGAACTTATAAATTCGATACAAAACGATACTATTGAAGTCACAAAAACATCAGATGAAGTTGAAAACTTCATAATTTATCAATCTACGTCAGTTAAAAATACTGTTGAATCGTTTGAAGAAATATTAAATTCGATTGAGAAGATTGTGCCTAAGATAGCTGTTGTTTTTGAAAAAATGGATGAGATGAATAAAGCTAAGGAAGAAGTGGTTGTTAAGGTTGATAGTGTAAGTGCGATTACAGAAGAAAATAGTGCAGCGTCTGAGGAAGTTGCGGCATCTTCAGAAGAATTGTCCGCATCTTCACAGGAGGTTGCAGCAACATCCCAGAGCTTGACCTCAACCGCATTGGATTTATCAAGAACTATAGATAATTTTAAACTATAATCCGGATAATTAATCAAATCGATATCAACTAATGCCTAACCTACATTGATGAAAGAACAAAAAATAATTTTAAAAAACGCTTGTAATATTTTCTAAAGTATGTTATATTTAAATAGTATTCAATAAGACTTTAACATTCCTCTTTGGGAATGGTTATTAAGGGTCTTTGAATCAAAATAATTATTTTTGGAGGAATGTTAAAATGGCAGACAAGAAGTTAAACTGTGTAGACTGTGGAAAGGAATTCGTTTTCACTGAAGGAGAACAAGCTTTCTACAAGGAAAAAGGATTCGAAAACGAACCAAAGAGATGCCCAGATTGCAGAAGAGCAAAGAAAGCTGAAAAGAGAAACTTCAACAGATAATTAAAGCAGCCTTAGGCTGCTTTTCTTATTTTTTGGTGCCAGGCACTTAAGATTAAGTTTTTCATAAAATAAGGAAATCGGTTTCCTAAAAATAGACATAAATCTGATGGATTTTACATATATATGGTAATTTGGGGGCGAAAAACAAAGATTGTTACAAAAATAATTAAGGAAACAAAAGTTTCCTAATTGAAATATTCTGAAAAGTATGATAACATATTTATAGAAACAAGGAAACCGGTTTCGTAAACAAAATTTATTAAAAGGGGAGAGGGGATTAATGAAAAAGCTAATTTCATTACTCATGGCAGCTTTTATGTTAATGAGCTTATTTGCAGGATGCTCAAACAAGTCAGCTGAAACTAATAACAACACTCAATCAAATGAGCCAAAGGTTCTTAGAATCTGGTCATTTACTGACGAAGTTAAGACGATGGCAGTAGCATTTCAAGGAAAACACCCTGACATAAAAGTTGAATACACAATGATTCCTATGACAAACGGAGAATATCAGACAAAGATAAAATCAGCTCTTCAAGCAGGGGAAGGCCCAGACGTTATCGCTCTTGAAGCGTCATTTGTTAGAGAATTTATTGAAAGCGACTATTTAGAGGATTTATCAGATTTACTCCCGCTTGCACAACAACTAAAAACATATCAATTTACAATAGACATGGCAACTCATGATGGAATAGTTAAGGCATTTTCATATCAGGCAACTCCTGGTGCATACTTCTACAGAAGAAGCCTTGCTAAGAAATATTTTGGAACAGATGACCCAGAAAAGATTCAAGAAATAGTTGGAGATATGAAAAAATTTGAACAAGCAGCAAAGGTTATAAAGGAAAAATCAAAAGGAAACACCTACATGGTAGCTTCAATTGGTGATTTCACAAACCTATTCTTTGCAAACAGACAACAGCCATGGGTTGTTGACGGCAAATTGGTTATCGACCCTAAGGTTGATGAACTATTTGAAGTTGCAAAATCATTCAGACAAAACGGTTATGAAGCTCAAGCAAATCAATGGCAGGAAGGTTGGTTCGCTGGAATGAACGATTCACTTGTTGATGCTAAGGGAAATCCAAAGCAAGTTTTCTCATACATTCTTCCTACATGGGGACTTCCATATGTTTTAATGCCTAACTCAGCTCCAAAGGAAGTTAAGGTTGAAGGTTCTGACAAGACTAAGACAGTTGGTAAAAATACTGCTGGAGACTGGGCTTGTATAAATGGACCTATGCCATATCAATGGGGTGGAACATGGGTAGCAGCAGTTAAGGGAACAAAGAACTTAGACCTTGCAAAGGAATTCGTTAAATTTGTTGCTCTTGATGAAGAAAACCTCAAAAATTGGGCACTTGGAACATATACAAATGAATACTTGAAGAAGATTGACCCAACAATAGGAGACAAGTTATCACAGGGCCCTGGAGACTTTGTATCAAGCCAAAAGGTTGTTGAAGAAATCGCATCACAATTTGATAACGCAGAAACATCAAAATTCCTCGCAGGACAAAACTCATACAAGAGCTTTGCTGAGGCTGCACCAAATATAAGCTTGAAATTGCTTCAAGGAACAGATGATGCTATTCAGCGTGCATTAAACGACCCACTTAACAATTATGCTGCAGGAAAGGCTACAAAAGAACAGGCTCTAAAGCAATTCAAGGAAGCAGTAAAGAACGCTTTACCAGAACTTATCGTAGAATGATTTTTAAGGAGCTGTCTTAAATCAAATAACTTGAGTGTTTTGAGACAGCTCCTATTGTAAAATTGAAAAAGAAAGGGTGTAGTAGCCTTGGCAAATACGAAGATTAATAAAAATTATTATGGATATATATTTACCGCACCTTTTATCATTGGATTTCTTTTATTCAGCCTTTATCCGCTTGTATATACATTTTATCTTAGCTTTACTAATATGACCATGATGAGTAAGGCATACAAATTAATTGGATTCGAAAACTTTAAAAAATTATTTGACGATAGATTTTTTATCCAATCGCTATTAAACACATGGAAAATATGGCTATTAAACTTTATACCTCAGATAGGAATAGCTATGCTTCTTGCAGTCTGGTTTACAAGCACAAGATTAAAGATTAAATTTGTAGGTTTTTGGAGAACTATTTTCTACCTTCCAAACATATTAATGCCTGCAACTATTGCGGTATTATTTTTTAACTTCTTTTCATTTTACGGACCTGTAAATCAAGCGGCAGTAAGACTTGGCATAATTAATGATGCAATAGAGTATTTTAGACATAGCGGATGGACAGTATCAATAGTAGCGTTTATACAATGGTGGATGTGGTTTGGTTCAACACTAATAATTCTTATGGCTGGTATGACTTCAATTTCACCATCCTTCTACGAATCGGCGATGGTGGATGGAGCTAATTCATGGCAGATGTTTAGAAAGATAACACTTCCTCTATTAAGACCTGTTCTTGTTTATGTTTTGGTTACATCATTGGTTGGAGGAATGCAGATGTTTGACATTCCATATATGCTAACCGATGGACGAGGTTCGCCAAATGGCTCTATTATGACGATGAACATACTCATGTATATGAAATTTTCAAGCAGCAAGGGACACATAGGAGCAGCTGCAAGCGTTGGAGTTATGATATTTATTGTTACCTGCCTCTCAGCACTTCTTATTGTAAAACTATTAAGTGAAAAGGATTCAAAAAATAATGCAAAGGCTGTTAAAGGGGAGGTAAAGGGTTATGAACTACACAATTAAAACGAAATTAATGAGAGTTTTTATATATATTATTCTTGCAATTTTATTTTTACTATGCGTTGTTCCAATTTGGATTCTTTTGGTTAATGCTACTCGTTCAACTCCAGAGATACAGCAGGGACTTAGCCTTGTTCCAAGCAATAATTTATTTGTTAACTGGAAAAATCTCACCAACAGAGGCTTTAACATATGGAGAGGATTTTATAACAGCGCTTTCATTTCAGTAGCAGTTACGGTTTTAACGGTATATTTTTCTATGATGTTTGCTTACGCGATACATGTTTATGATTTTGCTTCAAAAAAGTTTTTATATGGATTTATAATACTTCTTGTTATGGTGCCAACTCAAGTTGCCATAATAGGATTTTATAAATATATGTCGCTGCTAAATCTATTAAATAGCTATATCCCCCTTATTGTCCCGGCAATTGCTGCCCCAAGCTCAATATTCTTTGCTATACAATATTTAGAATCGACAATTGTAAAAGAGCTGATTGAGGCGGCAAGAATTGATGGATGCAGTGAGCTTACAATTTTCCACAAAATAATGCTTCCAATAGCAAAGCCTGGTGCAGTTACAATGGGAATATTCGCATTTGTTGGTTCGTGGAACAATTTCTTTACCCCATTTGTATTGATTTCAAAGATGCAAAAATACACCCTTCCAATGCTTGTTCAAACATTAAGAGGGGACGTATATAGAACAGAATATGGAAGTATATATTTAGGACTTGCAGTATCAATCGTTCCTATATTGATAGTTTACATCCTATTCTCAAGATATATAGTTAATGGTATTGCAATGGGCTCGGTTAAAGAATGACTTAAGGTAGGTGCATTTATATGATTAAAAATCCTGTTTTAACTGGATTTCATCCAGACCCAAGCATAATATGCGTTGATGGAACATTTTACATTGCAAACTCAACATTTGAATATTTTCCCGGAGTTGCTATCTCAAAATCAAATGACCTTGCCAACTGGGAAGCGGTTAAATCACCTCTTGATGATTTAAAAATGCTCAACATGACAGGCAATCCTAAATCGGGTGGAATTTGGGCACCATGCCTAAGCTATTGTGATGGCTATTTTTACCTTGTTTTTACAGATGTAAAGAACTGGGCATTTGGACCATTTAAGGATGCTCCAAACTATATAACAAAGGCACCTTCAATAGAAGGGCCATGGAGTGAACCAGTGTTTGTTAACTGCTCAGGATTTGACCCTTCCCTGTTTCATGACGATGATGGAAGAAAATACTTAGTCAATATGGAGTGGGATTACAGAAAAGAAGGAAAATATCAATTTTCAGGAATACTTTTGACCGAACTTGATTCTAAAACGCTAAAACCAATTTCAGAGCCGGTGAAAATATTTAATGGAACAGAGCTTGGACTTGTTGAGGGACCACACCTTTACAAGAGAAATGGATATTATTATTTAATTACAGCAGAAGGTGGGACAACCTATGAACATGCAGTAACTGTTGCACGCTCAAAAAATATATTTGGACCATACGAGGTTCATCCAAGCACACACCTTGTTACCTCAAGATTTGATGAAAATGCCTACATTAAAAAAGCAGGTCATGGAAGTTTATGCCAAGGGCCTGATGGAAGATGGTTTATAGCGTTCCTTTGCGGAAGACCGGTAGATGAAAACAAAAGGTGTCCGCTTGGAAGGGAAACTGCTATTTCAGAAGTAGTTTGGATTGATGATTGGCCATATTTAAAAAATGGCGGGTTAACTCCTCCTGTTGAATTTGAAGGCTATGGCGAGAAAGTTGAAAAAAGAGTTTTTGAGTATAAATTTGATGAGTATAATTTTAAACTTGATTTTATGTCGTTAAGGGTTCCTGCAAAGCATGAGATATTGGATGATGGAAGGTTAAGATTATACGGTGGGCAGTCACCTATGTCAAATCACTATCAGAATATACTGGTAAGAAGGCAGACGGATTTCAGGTTTGAAGCAGAAACCTGTCTTGAATTTAATTTTAACCATTTTCAGAAGATGGCAGGATTGATTTATAGATATGATGAATTAAATCAATATATTTTAAGGCTATCCTATGACGAGGAAAAGGGAAAATGCCTTGGAATTCTTGTATTAAACAACGGGGAATTTTCAATGCCTATAGAAGAAATACCTGTAGGAGAAGGGAAAATATATTTAAAATTAATCGTAAAGGATAAAGTAGGAAGGTTCTTATATGCAAAGGAAGAAAATAATTGGGTTGAAATACCTTATGACATAGATGTGACCATTCTTTCAGATGAATACGCAAATCCTCTTGGCTTTACAGGAGCATTTGTTGGAATGAGCTGCATCGATATGAAGGATTACAGCGCATTTGCAGATTTTTATTATTTCAAATACAAAATTTTGGATTGAATTCAAAATATACTATAGTATAATTTATTAAAAAATGGATTCGAGGGGAATAATATGGTAACAATATATGATGTTGCAAAGGAAGCAGGTTGTTCACCAGCAACTGTATCAAAGGCTTTTAACAACTACAAATCAATAAGTCAAAAAACATACAAAAAAATAATGGAAACTGCTGATAAATTAGGATATACACCAAACAACAGTGCAAGGGCGCTTGCAACTAAAAAGACATGGCTAATAGGTGTTGTTTTGTCTGAAGAACTTCATACAGGCATTACGCATCCTCACTTTAGCGAAATACTTCAGAGCTTCAACACAAGGATTGGCGAATATGGATATGACATAGTTTTCATCAGCAAAAGGTTTGGTAATAAGGAGGAGTCATATCTTGAACACTGCCTTTACAGGGGAGTTGATGGGGTCCTTTTAGCAGTTGGAGCAAAGTTTAAAGATGAGATAAAGTCTATCCTTGAGAGCGATATTAAATGTGTTTCAGTCGAAGGAATTTATCCAAATAAGTATACAGTTATTTCAGACAACAGAATGGGAAGCTTTCAGGCATTGGAATACCTATATTTTTTAGGACATAGAAAAATAGCTCATATTGCATGTCCTTTAAACAGTGTAGCTGGAAGAGAAAGATACGAAGCATATAGGGAGTTTTTAGAATCCAGAGGGATGGAATTCAATCCTAAATATGTTGTGGAGGCTGAGGATTTTACACATGAGGCTGGACAAAAAGCCGCGCTTCAGCTATTGCAGCAGACATTCGATGATTTTCCAACTGCAGTATATGTGGCGTATGATGATGTTGCATATGTCTCCATGACTACCTTTCAGGAAAAGGGATTTAGAATACCAGAGGATATATCCATAGTTGGTTTTGATAATATTAAAATTTCCGCCTTTACAACTCCACCACTGACAACAATAGAACAGGATAGAATGGAGATTGGAAAAAGAGCAGCAGACCTTTTAATCAATTTGATTGAGGAAAAGGAAATTGATGAGCCGTATGAGATACGAATTCCAACTAAATTGATAATGAGGAATAGCTGCTCAAGAGTTGCGGAGTAATTGGAGGTTTATTATGAGCTTTGAAAAAGACTTTATATTTGGAGTTGCAACAGCTTCATATCAAATAGAGGGTGCCCATGATGAGGATGGAAGGACTCCTTCTATCTGGGATACATTCTCAAAAACTAAGGGTAAAGTTTTAAACATGGACAATGGAGATGTTGCATGCGACCATTATCACAGATACAAAGAGGATGTTGAACTTATTAAGGAATTGGGTGCCGATAGCTATAGATTTTCAATAGCATGGCCAAGAATTTTCCCTAAAGAAGGAGAATATAACCCAAAGGGGATGGAGTTTTATAAAAACCTATTAAAGGAACTTAAAGCAAAGGGTATAAAGGCAACAGCTACCCTTTATCATTGGGACCTTCCACAATGGGTTCAGGATAAAGGCGGCTGGGAAGTAAGGGATAATATTAAGTATTTCTTAGAATACACAAATAAATGCTTTGAGGAACTTGATGAATATGTCGATATGTGGATAACGCATAATGAACCATGGTGTGCTTCTTTCTTATCTAACTTAATTGGAGAGCACGCACCAGGAAAAAGAAGCATATCGGCAGCGGTTAAAGTAGCACACCACCTTTTATTATCACATGGTTTGGTAGTAAGGAAATATCGTGAAATGGGGCTTAAAAAACCAATCGGAATTACTATTAACTTAAGCCCATATTATCCTGCAAGCAATGATTATAAGGATTTAATTGCTGCAAACAATGGTGATGGATTTTTAAACAGATGGTTTCTTGAACCTTTATTTAGAGGGAGATATCCATTTGATATGATTAATCTATATGCGCAAAGGATAGATGATTTTAGTTTTATAAAATCAGATGACTTTGAAATAATAAACGAAAAATGCGACTTTTTAGGTATAAATTTCTATAACCGTTCTTTAGTTGAGTATGACCCAAACAGCTTACTTCTTCATAGAGGGGCGTATTCAGACTACAAAAAAACGGCTATGGGTTGGGATGTATCTCCTAATGAATTTGTTGATTTAATCAAGATGGTAAGAAAATATACCGACCTTCCAATTTATATCACTGAAAATGGTTCTGCATGGGAAGATGAAGTTGAAGATGGAAGGGTGCACGATATAGATAGAATAGAATATCTTGTTGACCATTTAAGAGCAGTTGAAAAGATGAATGAATTAGGGTTAAATGTAAAAGGATATTTCTGCTGGTCATTGCTTGACAATTTTGAGTGGGGATTTGGATATTCAAAACGTTTTGGAATAGTATATGTAGACTACAATACTCAACAAAGGATAAAGAAGGATAGCTTTTTTAAATATAAAGAGATAATAGCATCAAGAAACAAATAAAGGGGGACTTAAGATGGAATTTTTTAAGAATATAGAAAAAATAAGGTATGAAGGCCCAAAATCAGATAATCCACTTGCATTTAAATTTTATAATCCAGACGAAGTTGTTGGAAATAAGACGATGAAGGAACATTTAAGGTTTTCAATGAGCTACTGGCATACGATGTGTGGAGAAGGCTCAGACATGTTTGGAAGAGGAACGGTGGATAAAAGTTTTGGTGGAAATGATAAATTAGAAGTATTTAAGAATAAAGCATATGCAGCCTTTGAACTAATGGACAAATTAGGACTCGAATATTTTTGCTTCCACGACAGGGATATTGCACCTGAGTTTGATAATTTAAAGGAAACAAACAGGGCCCTTGATGAAATTGTAAGTCTTATGAAGGATTTGATGAAGCAGTATGACAAGAAGGTTTTGTGGGGAACTGCAAATCTTTTCAGCCACCCAAGATACATGCACGGTGCTGGAACAAGCCCCTATGCAGATGTGTTTGCGTTTGCAGGCGCACAGATTAAAAAGGCGCTTGATATTACGCATGAGCTTGGTGGACAGGGATATGTATTCTGGGGAGGAAGAGAAGGATACGAAACTCTCTTGAATACAGATATGGGACTTGAACTTGATAATATGGCAAGACTTATGAGAATGGCAGTTGATTATGCAAAAAAGATTGGATTCGAAGGTGATTTCTATATAGAGCCAAAGCCGAAGGAACCAACGAAGCACCAATATGATTTTGATGTGGCTACCGTTATATCCTTTTTGAGAAAATACGGACTAGACAAATATTTTAAGATGAATATTGAAGCAAACCATGCAACGCTTGCTGGCCATACATTCCAACATGAGTTAAGGGTTGCAAGGGTAAATGGCGTTTTTGGTTCGATTGACGCAAATCAGGGAGATTTGCTTTTAGGATGGGATACGGACCAATTCCCAACTAATGTTTATGAAACTGCTATGTGTATGTATGAAGTATTAAAGGCTGGAGGATTTACAAAGGGCGGATTAAACTTCGACGCAAAGACAAGAAGAAGCTCTAACAAACCTGAGGATATATTCTATTCTTACATCGCTGGAATGGATGCTTTTGCACTCGGGCTCAAGATTGCAAACAAAATAATTGAGGATGGAAGAATAGATAAATTTATTGAAAATAGATATTCAAGCTATACTTATGGAATTGGGAAGGAAATAGTTTCAGGCAATGTAAGCTTAGAAGACCTGGAAAAGTATGCACTCGAGTTAGGAGAAGTAAAGGAATTAGAAAGCGCAAGACAGGAATACCTTGAAAACATAATTAATTCGATAATGTTCAATTTATGATTGTTTAAAGTAATTGAGACAGCCCAAATTCCAACTATAGGGGTGAGATTATGTATTTTATGGGGATAGATTTGGGAACTTCGTCGGTTAAGATAATACTAATGGATGGGGAAGGGAAAATTGTTGCAAGTTCTACAAAGGAGTTTCCAATATATTATCCATATCCAAACTGGGCAGAACAAAACCCAGAGGAGTGGTGGATATCTACAAAGGAAGGAATAAGGGAGATATTAGATAACACAGGAATAAAAGGAGAAGATGTAAAATCAATTGGACTAAGTGGACAGATGCATGGGCTTGTAATGCTCGATAAGAATAATAATGTTTTAGACCCTGCAATTCTATGGTGTGACCAGAGAACTCAAAGGGAGTGCGATTATTTAAATATTGAATATGGTCGGGATAAACTTTCCGATTATACTGGAAATATTGCATTGACGGGTTTTACACTTCCTAAGATTTTATGGATTAGGAATAACAAAAGGCAAATATATGATCAAATTGCACACATTCTTCTTCCGAAGGATTATATAAGATTTAAACTGACGGGCGAGTATGCGACGGATTTTTCAGATGCATCTGGAATGCTGCTTCTTGATGTTAAGAATAAGAGATGGTCTTATGAGCTTTTGAAGTATTTAAATATCGATGAAAAAATACTTCCTAAGCTTTATGAGTCATTTGAGTGCACAGGTTATGTCACTAAGGAGGCTGCAGGCGATACAGGGCTATTAAAGGGAACGATGGTGGTTGCAGGTGCTGGCGACCAGGCAGCAGCAGCTATTGGAACAGGGGTTGTAAGCGGAGGTAATGCTTCAGTTTCGCTTGGGACTTCGGGAGTTGTATTTGCTGCGCTTGATGATTTTGCAGTCGATGCTGAAAATAGGCTGCATTCATTCTGTCATGCAAATGGTAAGTGGCATGTAATGGGCGTTATGCTCTCGGCAGCAGCTTCGCTAAAATGGTGGGTTGAGGGCATTAACTCTAAAGAGGAATCCTATGATTATTTGATGGAAGAAGCTGAAAAGGCTGCGATAGGCAGTCAGAAACTAATATTTTTGCCATATCTTATGGGAGAAAGAACCCCATACAGCGACCCTGATGTGCGAGGCTCTTTTATTGGGCTTAGCATGACACATGAAAAAGGGCATATGACAAGAGCTATATTAGAAGGAGTTGCTTATGGGCTTAAGGATTCATTAAGGTTGATAGATGAACTTGGAATAAATATAGATTGTGTAAGATTAAATGGAGGCGGTGCAAAGAGCAGACTTTGGAGGCAGATTATTGCAGATGTATTCAACAAGAAGGTTGAAATAATAAACTCAACTGAAGGGCCGGCCCTTGGCGCTGCAATACTCGCGTCCGTAGGATATGGGCACTACACCTCGGTAGAATCAGCCTGCGAACAAATAATAGGCGTAACCGATGTAATTTATCCAATTGAGGATAATGTTAAAGAATATGAAAAATACTACGAAGTTTACAAAAAATTATATCAAAGGCTTAAACCGACATTTGATGAGTTAAGCTTGATTAAGTAAAACTAATGGCTGCCTCAGAATCTGAGACAGCCTAAATCATTACGGAGGAGAAAATATAACTTATACTATTATTGTAAATCATTTTCTCCTTTTTATTCATCTTTAGTAATTATTTCAATAAACAAGGGGACAAGTTCTGGGTCAAACTGAGTCCCGGAGCATCTTATTATTTCCTTTATAGCATCTTCCTTTTTCATGCCCTTACGGTAAGGTCTATCGCTTATCATGGCGTCGTAGGAATCGACGATGTTTAGAATTCTACATTCTATTGGAATTTCTTTACCTTTTATACCAAGTGGATATCCACTTCCATCCCACTTTTCGTGATGCTTTAGAATAAGCTCTGCAATGCTTGCAAGCTCAGGAGATGAAAGTGCGATTCTGTATCCCTTTTCGCAGTGCTGCTTCATTACCTCCCATTCGTCATTATCAAGGGGTCCATTTTTAAAGAGTATGCTATCAGGAATTCCGACCTTTCCAAGGTCGTGAACCTCGCCTAAAAGAGTTAATCGTGTAAGCTCGTTTGAAGAAAGACCAACTTTCTCACCCAATTTTAAGCAAAGGTTGGTAACTCTATCCGCATGTCCGCTTGTTAAAAAGTCTCTTTCTGCAAGTGCGGACATGAGTGTAGATAAAATTTGACTTTTGGGGCTTGTCTTTTGTATTAACTTATTCTTATACATAAAGTCGTCGGCTCGCTTGTATATTTCAATCAAAGAATCATTTTTATTTTTGGCTGTTGAAAGACCCAGCGAGATGTTTATTGGGAAATCAGCATTTTCTTTATTATATTTATCAAACTCATCTATTATTTTTTCTATTAATTCCTCACCTGAATTTTCATCAGTGTTTGGCAGGACGACTATAAATTCATCTCCTCCTACTCTAAAAATCAAGTCTGCTTCAATCGCCCTTCTCAATATCTGGCTTGCCCTAACCAAGAGCTCGTCTCCTTTAAGATGTCCTAATGTGTCGTTTATTAACTTTAATCCGTTAACATCTATTGATATTATTGAAATAGGGAATTCGTCGGATTTTTGAAGCTCTAATATTTTGCTATCAAAATAGTTTCTATTGTAAAGCCCTGTTAAACTATCGTGTAAACTTAAATACTTCAGTTTGTTTTCAAACTTTTTCTTGCTTGATATATCTGAGTAAATTGCAAATCCTCCTATAATTTCACCGTCAATTTTTATTGTAACTCCCTTAATAATCATGTCTATTGGATTTCCGCTCTTGTCAAATCTGATTCCTTCGGTTTCAAAATATCCATTATCGTAGACTGTGCTTGTTATTTCTCTTGCTTGTCCAATAATACCATGATTATTGTTTGTTACTATTTCATCTATGTCATAGCCTATGCATTCTTCTTTTGTGTATCCAAATACTTTTTCAAAGTTTTCGTTTATGTCTACTATTTTATTATCTTTATTAAAAATTGCAATTGCATCGCCTGTCCTTAAAAATAGAGTTTCAAAGAATTTCTTTTGATAAATAATTGATTTTTCAGACTCTATTTTGTCTGTAATATCTCTTATCGTTTCAATAGCAGCAAATATATTTCCATCTTTATCGTATAGTGGGCTTGCTTTGCCCCATGTATAAATTCCAAGGTTTACATCATGAGATTCTCCAATCACTGAACCATCATCGTTTATCTTGAAATCCAGATAACAATCGTCTAATTTGTGATTTTTGTTAAATACAAAATCGATTAATATAGGTTTTCGTTCCTTTCGGAATGGAATGGAGTATTCAAAATTACCCTTTCCAAGAATGTCTTCTGATTTTACCTTTGACATCTCCTCCATTGCTCTATTCCAAACAATTACCTTTCCCTCTTTATCAATTGCAAATGTCGCATCAGGCAGAAAGTCGATAATTTGTTTTAATCTTTCGTTTGAAGTTTCAAGCAAATTTCTGTATTTGGATTCATGCTCTATTGAATTGTTCTTGAATTTTTCAAGTTTATCAAGCATTTTATTTATTTCAACAGATAATGTTGAAACTTCATCTGGTCCATTAATTATGCTTACTCTTTCGGAAAAATCATTATCATTTCTTATTTTGATTACATCGTTTGTAAGTTTAAAAATTCTGTTTGTAATTTGATTTTTAATAATGAAGAATAAAAATAAACCTGAGATTAAAACTAATACGAGGAATATTATTATATTTTCTAAGGATATAATTTTATAGAATAAGAACATTTTTCTTGGAAGTTTAAAACTCAATACCAACGTGTCGGTTACATTAGGATTAGAATAAAACATTTTTCCCAATATATATTCCTTATTTTGATTATAAGAAAGCGCTATATTTTTTGAAATTCCGATGATTCTTTCATCTTGAGTTTTATTAAAGCTAACTTTTAATTCAAGAGGAATATTTGTTCTTTCTGAAATGCTTTCGACATAATTTTCATCAAGCGTTCTACCAAAAATTAATATACCTGAATACTCTAAAGGTGCATTTTCGTAAGCTATAGGAATGCCTGATAACATTACGAAGTTATCCTGTGCCTTAACTATGCTGCTTATATATATTTTCTCTCCTTGTTTTGACTTATTTATAAGAGCATTTATTCTATCGATTAACTGATTATCTACCTTTATTTCATTACCGTTTAAGATGTCAAATCCTTTATAATATTTTATTTTGTTTTTAGAATCAATAAAAATCATATAGTTAATATTTAGGTTTTCAAATGTCTTCAGGTTAATGTTTTCATTAATATAGTTATCATTCTTATCGTTTATGAATAAATATGTATCCTTCCAAAGGGCCCAATCAGAGGTAGAATGGGCAAGACTATCTAAATCTCTGGCAATTATATTACCTATTTGTTTTACTTCAGAAATGATTTCGCCTTCTTCATATTTTTTTATTTGATTTATTGTTAGCTTAAAAAATATAATGCTAAACAATAAAATTGTAATCATTTGAACAATTGTTACTGTATATAATAGCTTTTTGCTCAAGGACATTTTAATTCCCCCTAAAAAGAAGCTACGATTATTTTTTACATTCTTTTATTATATATCAACTAATTATAAATTTCTACAAATAATTACAAAAGAATTCTGACAATGATATTAGGATTAATGAGAAAAACCATTTGTCAAACAATTAATTATTTATAATTGTAATTTCTAGACAATGAAATTATAATTAAATTAAAATAGCAATTAAACTCATATTGGGGTGAGAGGATGCCGAAGATAGATATAGTTGAAATCAATAATATTATTAGAAAAATAATAGATAATATTATGAACAGCAAGGAAGCTATTGTTAATATTATAGATAATATACGAAAAGAACAGGAATCGTTGATGTTTGAAATTGCAAAGCTGAAAAACGATATTATTAAAATAATCGATGAGGTGGATCATTTAGAAAAGCTAGATAAGCAAATGAGAAAAAGACTTGTTGAGGTATCCTCAGACTTTTCTAGATATACAGAAAAAGATATAAGGGAAGTTTATGAAAGGGCTTATGAGATTAGAGGCAATCTTATGAGCAGGATACAAGAAGAAAAACATTTAAGGGAAAAAAGAGATGCTTTAGAACTCCAACTAAGAAAACTCGATGAGAACATTAAAAGTGCAGAAAAAGTAATAAGTCAAATTAGCGTTGCGCTTAAGTTCCTTGAGGGAGATATACTTCCTGCCTTTGAAATAGATGATAAAGAATCAGAGATGTTGCTTGGAATTAAAATACTTGAGGCACAGGAGTATGAAAGAGCAAGGATAGCAAGGGATATACACGATGGACCTGCCCAGTATGTCGCATCTGCGGTAATGAGAGCTGACTTTTTGCCTAAGGTGATAATGAAGGATATAGAAGAAGGACTTAAGGAAATAGATGATTTGAAAATAATTCTTAAGAAAGCTTTAAAGGAAATAAGGGATACCATTTTTGATTTAAGGCCTATGTCCTTCGATGACCTGGGATTGATTCAAACTATACAAGAGCATGTAAAGTCAATTATAGAGGAAACTAATATTAACATTAATTTAAGATTAAAGCCAGTTAACGATGAGATTGAACCAATCATACAAATCGCTGCTTATAGAATGATTCAGGAAATACTTAATAATATAAAGAAACATTCAAAGGCAAGAAATGTAGATGTTAAGCTTGACTATGGAATGAAATATCTGATGATAGTCATAACAGATGATGGAATAGGGTTTGATGTTGAAGAAACATTAAAAAAAGTTAAAACAACAGGGGAAAATTATGGATTATTAGGAATAATCGATAGAGTAAATCAGCTACAGGGCGAATTTCATATTGTATCTAAAATGGGTAATGGAACAACATTTAAGATTAAACTTCCAGTCAATAGGGGGGTGATTCAAGATGAAGGAAAAGATTAAGGTTTTAATTGCAGATGACCATGAACTTATAAGGCAGGGACTTGAGCGAATAGTCAGTTTTGAAGAGGATTTAATTGTAATTTTTAAAGCAAAGAATGGGGAAGAGGTATTATCGTATTTGAATAGAGATATTCCAGATGTATTATTGCTTGACATTAATATGCCTAAGATGGATGGTATTGAGGTGTTAAGAAGGATTAAAAAAGAATATGGTGAATTAAAAGTAATTATGCTTACCGTTGAAAGCGATAAAGCTACTATATTTACGGCTATAGACATAGGTGCAGATGGGTATATCTTAAAGGACTCTGCAGCTGAAGAAATAGTAGATGCAATAAGAACAGTTTATAGCGGTGAAAAGTATATAGATAAATCCTTGGTATCTTTGCTTTTTAAGGACATCAGAAATAAAGAAAAGGAAAAAAACAGTATATTTGATGCTCTTTCAAAGCGTGAAGTTGAGGTTTTATACTATATGTCAAAGGGGTTAAGTAATAAGGAAATAGGGGACATGTTATATCTTTCTGAAAAAACTGTAAAAAATTATGCAACAAGTATATTTTTAAAGCTAAACGTTCACGATAGGGTTCAGGCGGCGATATTGGCGCTGCAGAACGATATTGAAGGTCATTTCAAGTTTTAGGGACTTTAGTCCCTATTTTTTTGCGACCAAATTACCTAAAGGTTAGGACCTTCATAATCTATTTTTAGATTCATAACCTTAATATAATAGAATTAACAAAAGGTAGACAAATTTAAGAATAAATATAAGGGGGTATAAATTATGCTAAGAAGTTTGCTTACCTTCATGGCTCTAAATAAAAAGCAAAAGGGACAAGGTATGGTGGAATATGGGTTAATAATCGCGCTGGTAGCTGTTGTAGCTATTGCAGGATTGATTCTTTTGGGACCTAAACTAAAGACTTTGTTTGAGGGCATAAATGGAAACCTATAAGAGCATGATTAACTTTCAAAGATATGCAAACGCGAAATAGTTTGCATATCTTTTTTTAAACAAGCTTATAATGAAAAATTAATTATTTGCGTGGAAACAGAGGCGGTTAATATGAAAAATAAAGGCCAGGCTTTAGTTGAATTTGCAATTATACTTCCAATTTTGATATTTATAATAGCTGGAATTATAGAATTTGGTATGATGCTCAATTCCTATTTAACAATACAAAACGCCTCAAGGGAAGGGGCAAGATATGGAATTATGGGTGCTAACGACAGCGAGATAATTCAGATAGTTCGCAACATATCACCAAATCTGGATGACTCTAAGCTTGGAATAGAAATAACGCCTGGTGAAGGCAGTAGAAAATCAGGCGATACTATAAACGTTAAAGTAATCTATGACTATGAATTAATTGTCCCTGTAATTAGCAATCTATTGGGCAACAATATTGAGCTCAAAGCTGAAACATCAATGAGGGTTGAATGAGGGTGATGGTATGAAAAGAAAGGGAAACGCAGCGATACTAGTTGCAATAGGAATGACAGCACTTTTGGGATTTTCAGCCTATGTTATAGATATTGGGATAATTTATGGAGAAAAAATTAAACTTGAGAATGCTGTTGACGCAGCGGCATTATCTGCAGCACTAGAACTTCCTACTAACCCTCAAAGTGCTTATGAAATTGCAATGGAATATCTTGAAAAAAACGGTGCAGAAGTTGGAAAATCTGAAATATTAATTGCTGAAAACAACAAAAGCATTGAGATACGCTCTCAAAAAGAAGTAAAGCACTTCTTTGCACAAATTATGGGAATAAATAAAAGCATTGTTAATGCAAAATCAAAGGCAATAATTGGACCAGCAAGGTCTGTAAATGGCGGAATAAGACCATTTGCAGTTGTAGCTTATGATTATCACTATGGAGACTTAGTAGTTTTAAAGGAAGATGCTGGGGATGGATATCACGGAAATTATGGAGTTTTAGCAATGGGGGGACAAGGAGCAGCAGTTTTTAGGAATAATGCACTATATGGATATAACGGAAAGATAAGCGTTGGAGATTGGATAGATACAGAACCTGGTAATATGGCTGGGGTTGTAAATGAACTTAGGAATTTAATAAATTCAGAACAAAGCACATTCCAAAATTTTACCAGGGACTCAATTAGGATTTGGACATTGCCACTTGTTAATACCCTTGAGGTTGATGGAAGAAAGAAGGTCCAGGTGGTTGGTTTTGCAAAATTCTATGTTGAGGATGTTTATAAAAAATCAGGTAAGGCAGAAATCACAGGAAGGTTTATAAGATATGTAGATAGGGCTGAAATAGATTTGAGTCTTAATGATACAGGGCTTTATGGTGCAAAACTTACAAGGTAGGTGTTAGTATGAAGGGAATAGCAAAAAAACTGATTATAGTATCCTTTATCCTATCTATTATGGCAACAGCTTCAGTATATTATTACCTAAACTCTCTAAAGAACAACAAGAAAGAAGAAATGGTAAATATAATTGCTGCACAGGTTTCGATTCCAAAAGGAACAGTGATTCAAAAAGACATGCTAAAGGAAGTTGAAATATCTAAGGATGCTCTTTTAGATAGTTTCATCACGGACTATTCTCATATTGTTGGAAAATTTGCAAAGGAAAACATAGTTAAGGATGAGATTATAATCAAGGAAAAACTACAGAGCGAAAATATAAACGAGTTAAGTTTTCAGATAGATGAAAATAAAAGAGCAGTTTCAATGAATGTAACAGGTGATACTGGAGTTTCATATCTAATAAAACCTGGAGATTATGTTGATGTGATTGTTTTCTTACAAGAAAAAAGGGAAGCTAATAAATTAATAAGGCCCGAGATAGCAAAGATGATACTCCAAAACGTAAAGGTATTAGCTGTTGATAGAAACCTTTCGAGGGAAAATAGTCCAAAGGACGATGGGAAGGTTCCTACAAACTTTTTTGTTACATTGGAGGTCCCAGCAAACGATGTTGAAAAATTAGTCCTTGCAGGAGATATAGGAGTTGTAAAACTTGCATTAAGGTCTGTTAAGGATGATAAGATTATAAATACGAATGGAACTATTGATTCCGACCTATTAAAAGGCTCATCAGGAACAAGTAGCACTAATACAAAGACCAAATACATTTACTACAAGGTAAAAAAGGGAGATACATTGAGAAATATAAGCAGGGCATTCTATGGCGTTCCTGATAATTATGCACTTTTAAAGGAAATAAACAAAATAAAGGATGAAAACATAATCGTTCCAGGTATGGTGATAAAAATTCCGGTCGCCTTTGAATAGGAGTGATACCATGAAGATTAAAGTATTAATTGCAGATGATATAAAGGAAACAAGGGACATAATTAAAAAGATTCTTCTTTTGGAGGATGAATTTGAAATAGTAGGGGAAGCCTGTGATGGTGAAGAAACTTTAAGGCTTATACCTAAGCTTAAGCCGGATGTTGTTTTGATGGATATAAACATGCCTGTTTTAAACGGGCTTGAAGCAACAGAAAGGATTACAAAATTATATCCAAATGTAATTGTAATCATTATGTCAGTTCAGGGAGAAAGCGAATACCTAAAAAAAGCCATGTTCTATGGTGCTAAAGAATATATTATAAAACCATTTAACTATGAATCGCTTATCGAAACAATTAAAGTAACCTACGAAAGATATAAGGATATACTTTCAAAACTGAATGTCGAGGAAGAGATTAGGGATGGAAAAATAGTGACTTTTTTTAGCTCAAAAGGCGGAGTTGGGAAAACAGTCCTTGCTGTTAACAGCGCAGTAGAGTTTAGCAAGACTAAGAAGACTATTCTAATTGACATGGATTTGATGTTCGGTGATGTATCCCTAATGGTTGACGGAGCAAATCATAAGACTATTCTTGATACTATAGATGATGAACAGCTTGATTCCTATAACAGCTTAAAGCCCTATATATTCGGCTACAAGGAGAACCTTGATATTTTATTTGCTCCTAAAAAACCAGAATCGGCTGAATATATTGGAAAGGATAGCGTGGAGAAAATATTTAAAATCATTAAAAGGCACTACGATTTGATAATAGTGGATACTGGAATAAATTTTAACGACACTACATTATACGTTCTTGATAATTCAGACTATATATTGTTGATTTCGACGATGGATATAATTTCGCTGAAAAACACAAAGCTTGGGCTTTCGGTCATGAAATCGTTAGGATATGATAATAAAAAAGTAAAGATAGTCATCAACAGATTCAACACAGACTATGGAATAAACAAGGGAGACGTTGAAGATGTATTTAAGGAAAATATATTTGCAAGCATTCCAGATGATGAGAAGACAGTTTTGCCATCTATAAACAATGGAAAACCGTTTATGGACAACAATAAACTGATAAAATCAAAACTGGCAAAGGCAATTGAAACACTGTGTAAGACGCTGGAGGTTTAGGGGGGATTTCAATGTCTTTAATTAAAAGATTAGAAGCAATAAACATAGATAAGAAGCAGAACAAAAATGAAAAGGAAATCGACCCATATTTAGAATTAAAAACAAAGATTCAAAATAAGGTAATTGAGGAACTTGATATAGATTTTAAGGAAATATCAGAACAAAATGAAGAATTAATACAAAAGATTAATTCAATTTTAACTAAGCATATAGAAGAGGAATCGCTAAACTTAACTAATAACCAAAAGAAAAAGATTAGGGAAGAATTAATAGATGAGATAATTGGCTTTGGTCCAATTACACCTTTCTTAAAGGACAGCTCCGTTACTGAAATAATGGTAAATGGCCCATCAAAAATATATGTTGAAAGGCACGGTAAACTAACTTTAACCGATGCAAAATTTAAAAATGATGATCACGTTATGCACGTAATCAAAAAAATCGTTTCCCCCTTAGGAAGAAGAATAGATGAAAGTTCTCCTATGGTTGATGCAAGATTACCGAATGGTTCAAGAGTTAATGCCATAATTCCCCCTCTTGCAATAGATGGGCCGTCCATTACAATCAGAAAATTTTCGGAGGATCCTTTTACAGTTGATGATTTAATAAGTTTTGGGACAATGACATCTAAAATGGCAGAGTTTTTGAAGTCCTGCGTTCAGGGAAGGCTGAATATTGTTGTATCAGGTGGAACAGGAAGTGGTAAGACGACTACTTTGAACGTTTTATCATCTTTTATTCCAAACGAGGAAAGAATTATAACGATAGAAGATGCAGCAGAATTGCAGCTATCGCAGGAGCATGTTGTAAGGCTGGAAACAAGGCCGGCTAATCTTGAAGGTAAAGGTGAGATAACAATAAGAGATCTTGTGAAAAACAGCCTTAGAATGAGGCCGGACAGAATAGTAGTCGGTGAAGTAAGAAGCGGTGAGGCGCTCGATATGCTTCAGGCAATGAATACAGGCCACGATGGCTCGCTAACCACAGGTCATGCCAATTCGCCTAGGGATATGCTATCAAGACTTGAGACAATGGTTTTGATGTCGGGTATGAATCTACCTGTAAAGGCAATTAGAGACCAGATTGCATCTGCTATAGATTTAATAATTCAGCAGTCAAGACTCATGGACGGGAGTAGAAAAATTACCCATATAACAGAAGTTCAGGGTATGGAAGGCGATGTAATAATACTTCAGGATATATTCAGGTATGAACAAAGAGGACTTGATAATAAGGGCAAGGTAAAGGGAGAATTTATTTTTACAGGAGTTATGCCAAAGTTTATGCAAAAACTTAAGGAAAAGGGAATTATAATCCCATCTGAAATATTTCAGTAATTGGAAGTGATTATATGGCAATTATACTTTTTATCGTTTTTCTTGCGGTGTTTTTATTGACAGCTGCAATTTTGATTATTATATACGGAAGGCAAAAGCCTATAGATAAATTGAAATATTTCGAAGAAGACTTTGTTGAGGAAAAAAAGAGCCTAAAGAAGGAAAGGATAAGCTTAATTAAAATTCTTTCCAATTTGGTCCCTGATTTTAAATTTAACAAGAAGAATATTAGAAAAACTGAGCTTGAACTTATAAGGGCAGACGTTCCCTTGACATTTGAGGAGCTTTTAGTTATTAAACTTTTATCGACATTTGTTATTGTGTTTTTAATTTACAGCATAACAAGGGATTTGCTCTTGTCATCCTTTACTATGGTTATAGTTTGGAATATTCCTTCTCTAATCATATTAAAGCGAAAGAACGACAGATTTAAGATGTTCGACAGCCAATTAACAGAAGCTATCGTCATTATTTCAAATTCACTAAAGGCAGGATACTCATTTTTACAAGCATTATCTGTAGTAAGCGAGCAGATAAAGGAACCTCTTGGAAAGGAATTTAAAAGGCTTTTAAAGGAGATGAGCCTTGGTATGCCAGAAGAAGAAGCTTTTAGAAGCCTTCAGCAGAGAGTTGTTTCAGAGGATTTAAATTTATTAATAAACGCTCTTTTAATTCAAAAGGACATTGGAGGGAATCTTTCGGAGATACTTGATAATATATCTGAAACCATAAGAGAAAGGCAAAAGATAAAAAACGAATTAAAAACTCTTACGGCACAGGGCAAACTTTCAGGGCTTATTATAGGCTTAATGCCTGTATTCTTAGGTCTTGTAATATATGCATTTAATAAGGAATATATAATGCTTTTGTTCACTACAAGGATAGGAATATTTATGATAATTGCATCTATTATTAGTGAATTCATTGGGCTTTTGTTCATTAGAAAAATAATAAATATCGAAGTATAGGGGGTGGCAGGATGCTCTTTTTAGTTTCAACAATAATCTTTCTACTGATGTTTATACTTTCATATGCAGCGCTTGTGCAATTAAACAGCGAAAAAATAAAACTCGAACAAAGAATAAATTTGATAAAGGACGATAAAA
>NZ_LKHP01000011.1 GCF_001440545.1 Caloramator mitchellensis | reverse complement strand
ATTGATGGCAGCTGCACCAATAATAGTTGGATTTATTATTGGCCAAAAGCACATCATAAAGGGTATGGTTTCGGGTTCTATTAAGTAATAAAAAGCGAGGTATAAAAATGGTTGGGCTAAATGAGAGAATAGACTTAAAAAATAAAAATTATGACTTAATCGCAGTAGGAGAGGTCTTAATCGATATGATTTCTAAGGACTACAGCGATGGATTTGAGTGCGATACCTTTATAAGGCATTTTGGAGGTTCTCCAGCCAATATTGCAATAAATACAAGGAAGCTTGGTATAAATTCTATCATAGCGTCATCAGTAGGACGAGATGCGCTTGGTGATTTTCTACTCGAAAGGCTTAAAAAAAGTGGAGTTGAAACAACCCTCGTAAATAGAGTTGAGAAACCAACAAGCATGGTTTTTGTAACCAAATCAAAATCCAGCCCAAGGGCTATCTTTTATAGGGGTGCCGATTATTTGATTGAGTATTCAAGTGATTTGGAGAAAGCAGTTAAAAATTCAAAGATACTTCATTTTTCAACATGGCCTATATCTATGCAGCCTTCAAGACAAACAATAGAAAGGTTGTTAATGGTGGCAAAGGAAAATGGCTGTATAATTTCGTTTGACCCTAATTTTCATACCGACCTTTGGGAAGATGGAGAATTTGGAAGAGAATATGTTAAGAAAACAATAAAATACGCTGACATTATAAAACCTTCAGAAGATGACGCAGAAAGGATTTTTGGAAGGGATGATTTGGACAAACAGATAGATAAATTTCATGAACTTGGAGCAAAGTTAGTGTTAATGACACTTGGCAAGGATGGCATTATAGTTTCAAATGGTAAAGATAAATTTAAACTTGCAAGCCTTGCAACTGAAGTGGTGGATACAACGGGTGCAGGGGATGCCTTCTGGTCAGGATTCTACGCAGGGATAACAAGCAGAAGAAGCATATTGGAATCAGTTGAAATTGGACAAAGAGTTAGCGCATTTAAGTTAAAGTATGTTGGAGCAATTGCACCGCTTGAATGCTTGGCTGAATTGACAAACAATTCAAGAACTCAAGAAATCAAGTGAATGTCACTTAAGGGGGGAGTTACATGTTAATAGCTTTTTTGAATCCACAGGGCAATTTTGATAATAACGATAGCCATTGGACGGAGCATCCGGATTTTGGAGGACAGCTTGTTTATGTAAAGGAAGTTGCGCTTGCGCTTGGAGAAATGGGAGTCAAGGTAGATATAATTACAAGAAGGATAATTGACGAGGACTGGCCAGAGTTTTCAAAGGATGTAGAAATTTATCATGGAAATGAGAACGTAAGGGTTGTAAGGATTCCTTTTGGTGGTGATAAATTTTTGCCAAAGGAAAAATTGTGGCCTTATCTTGAAAATGAATTTGTAGACGGGATAATAGATTTTTATAAAAAAGAAGGTAAAAAATGCGATGCACTAACAGGACACTATGGAGACGGAGGGCTTACAGCAGCAGTTCTTTCAGAAAAATGGGGAATTCCATTTACATTTACAGCACATTCGCTGGGGGCACAAAAGATGGACAAATTAGGCGTAAACAAGGATAATATCGAAGAGTTTGATAAAAGATATAATTTTACAAAAAGAATTGAGGCCGAGAGGATTGCTATGAATAAATCTTTAGTGAACATCGTTTCTACAGAACAGGAAAGATTTAGCCAGTATAGTCATCCTTATTATAAAGGTGCTGTAGATGTAAACGATGATAATAGATTCAAAGTAATTCCTCCGGGAGTAAATACCGATGTATTCACATATAAAGAACAATATTTTGATAGTGAAACCAAGGAATATATAAATAATTATTTAATAAGAGATTTGAATGAGGATAGGATTAATCTACCCTGCATAGTGCTGTCATCAAGATTTGATAGAAAGAAAAATCACAAAGGTGCAGTTTTAGCATTTGCAAAGGATAAAGCTCTGCAGCAAAAATCAAATCTTGTTATTGTATTGAGGGGAGTAGAAAATCCATTTGAGAACTACTCAAGCCTTAACAAAGAGGAAAAGGAAATAATGGATGAAATAATGGAAATTATTAAGGAATATAACCTTTATGGAAAGGTGAGCATGTTTCCAATTAATGGACAAAAACAGCTTGCTTCTGCATATAGGTGCTTTAGCCAAAAGGGTTCTGTATTTTGTTTGACTGCGCTTTACGAGCCATTCGGACTTGCGCCAATTGAGGCGATGTATGCAGGGCTTCCTGCCGTTGTAACTAAAAACGGTGGAACACTGGAAACTGTAGATAACGGAAAATATGGAGTTGTTGTTGACCCTGAAAACCCTGTCGACATTGCAAAGGGGCTTCATACTGCAATTGACAATTTTGCAATGTATAGGGGACTTGGAATAAAGCGAGTAGAGGAAAAATATACATGGAGAGCTACTGCAAAGGGTTACTTAGAGATAATCTCTTCTGCTTGTAATTTTGTATACGGGCAGAAACATACTTTGGTTTAAAAATGGGAGGTAAAAATGGCAGAGTTAAGGTTAAATGAAATAACAAAAGAGCAAATACTTATAGTAGAAAACAGGTCAAAAAGACCAAAGGATTTTAAGACATGCCAGGAAAAAGTCAATGTTTCATTTAAAGAAAACTGCCCATTTTGTTGTGGAAATGAGGAATTAACTCCTCCAGAGGTCTACAGGGATTCTGAAAACTGGAATGTAAGGGTTGTTGAAAATAAATTTCCAATATTAAATAGCCAAGGTAAGATAAAAGGATATCACTATGTTTTAATAGAAGGAAGGCATCATAGCAGGAACATCCACGAAATGAGTAAAGAAGAATTTTTAAATGTTACAAAAGCCTTTGTTAAAGTTAGTGAAATGTTGTATCAAAAAGATGATGTTGAATATGTTCAACTATTTAAGAACTATAAAAAGGAAGCTGGGGCATCATTAGAACATCCCCATTCACAGATAATAGCAATAAATAAAATGCCGGAAAAGATAAATAGAACTCTAGAAAAGAGTAAAAAATATTTTGAAAAAAACAGTGAATGCCTTCTTTGTAAAACTATTAATTATGAAATTCAGCATGAAAAAAGAATAATTCACCTTGATAATGACTTTATTGTTTATTCTCCATATGCTTCAATATATCCATATGAAATTGCAATTTTACCTTTAGAGCATAGGAGCAGCTTGCTTAATATGAACGATGAAGAAATAGAAAAACTAAGCGATATTATTCAAGAAACAATAAAAAGTTTAATTAATAATGTAGGAGATGTTCCCTACAATTTATATTTTGACTTTATAAAAGAAGAGAAGGAGTACTACCACTACCAAGTTAGAATTTGCCCAAGGCTTAGCATACATGCAGGATTTGAAATTGCAACAGGTCTTTTTACCAATATTGTCTCCCCTGAAACAAGTGCCTGCATCTTGGCATTCTAATTGTGATGGATTTATTAGCCCCATGATAGATTTAAAGACGCATCTATCATGGGGCTTTATCTGTTTACGATTAAAATATCAAAAGTCAAGAGGCGGGCACTTTAATTTTATGTTATAATTAATTCTGAGAAAATTCTGACTGGGGGCATTGGGATGAATATTTTGCGATATTTATATAGACAGGCTATATTAATACTTTCAATACTTGTAATATTATCAGGTGTAGCTCTTTTGCTTCTTGATGACAGAAGTATAATATCAACAGTTTCTAAACCTCAATTTCACTTTTATTTTATTGTTCAAAACTCAGTTGACCCATTCTGGAAAGAGGTAATAAAGGGGGCAGAGGTTGCTGCTAAAGATTATAATGTAGTAATTGAGTTTTGTGCTCCAAGGTTTAATGACCGGAATGAGGAGTTGAAATATATCGATATAGCAACGCTCTCAAGGGTGGATGGGATAATAACCCATGCTGTTGGAACGGAGGATTTCACAAACGCTATTGATAGAGCCTATTACAAAGGGATTCCGGTAATTACATTTGAAAACGACGCTAATAAAAGCAAAAGATATGCATTTGCAGGGACTAACAGCTATGAGATAGGTAAAAGGGCAGCAGAACTTTTAATAAAGGCAACTAACGGAAGGGGTAATGTTGCTATAATTACAAACAGCGATTCAAATCAGGACATTATTGAAAACAATTTAAAGATGAATGGTTTTTTTAGCACTTTAAAGGACTACAAGGATATTAAAATAGTTAAAACATATACTTCAAAGATGGGCATTTTAAGCTCAGAGGAGATTACACAAAAAATAATAGAATCAGATGAAAATATAAATGCAATCTTTACGGTAAGTTCTGCAGACACATTAGGAGCAGCTCAACTTATAGTAGACAGAAATAAAGTTGGAGAGATTATATTAATTGGATATGGCAGCTCAGAGGAAATAACAAGATATATCGAAAAGGAGATAATATATGGGACGGTAGCAAGCGACCCTTATAAAATGGGATACGACAGCGTAAAGACTCTTTATAATATAAAAAGGGGCAACAGCGTTCCAACATTTATAGATACTGAAATAAAGGTAATCACAAAGGATGGTCTTGATGAATTTAAAAGCTTAGAAGAGATGAGGAAGAATATTTTGAAACGGGAGAAGAGCTATGAACAAGGAGATTTTTAAGTTTTTTGGGATAAGAAAAAAGCTTATTATATACTTTATATTCATAATAATACTTCTGAGCGGAACGGGACTATTTTCTTATTACAATGCAAGGGTGGTATTATATAATACAAATAAAATAATAGAAGACTATATTTATCTTAATAACCTGAAAAACAATGTGAACTCCCTTATGACGGAGCTTGAAAAATATTTAACATCGGCATCATCTGAAAATCTTCTAAATTACTATAACTACTACAACAAATTACAGGAGATATCGAGGCAGATTCCCCGTTCAATTGAAAATGAAAGCGATAAAATTATATTAAAGGATATTGGAAATATGCTGGACGAGCTTATGCTTGAAACTGATAAAGCCATTTCAGCAAAACGTGGAAGAATAAGCAGCAGGTATATAGCAAATTTTCAAAGGTCAATTCAAATTAGCGAGTATATAAATCAATATAACAACAAGTTGATGGATATTAAATTAAGAAGCGGTTCTGAAAAGTATCAGAATATTAACAATAATATGAGGTTTATAACATACCTTAATCTATTTGCGATATTTATTTCAATTTTACTTGCACTATATATTGCAGTTGTTTCAACCTACAATCTAACAAGACCTATATCAGACCTTTCTCATTCAGCTGAAAAAATAGCAAGAGGGAGAATTTGATATTGAACTTACCCAAACCCATACAGGGGATGAGACTGATATTCTAGCTGGTGCATTTATCAAAATGGTTAGAAGCATTCGCGATTATATAGATGAACTTAAAAATCAAGCCGAGGTTGAAAAAAAACTAAAGGAGCAGGAACTTCAGAACCTAAAAATGAGCAGCCTATTAAAAGAGGCAGAACTAAAATTTCTTCAATCGCAAATAAATCCTCATTTTCTATTTAATACTTTAAATGCGGCGTCACAGCTTGCGATGATTGAAAGGGCAGAGAAATCATCTGAATTTATTGAAAATATAGCCTATCTATTTAGATATAATTTAAAAAATATAGAGGACCTTGTTCCGTTAAAGGATGAGATAGAACATGTAAAAAATTATATGCAGGTTTTGAAAATACGTTTTGGAAGTCGAATAGAATTTTTTACGGATATAGACGAAGATGCGCTTGAAGTAAAAGTGCCGAGGTTAACAATTCAGCCAATAGTTGAAAACGCATATATTCATGGGCTTCAAAACTTAGAACGCAATGGAGAAATACACCTGAATGTTTATAAAGACTACTATAACGTGATTATTGAGATAATAGACAACGGAACGGGAATGGATGATGAGTGCGTCAAGAGGATTATTTCTTCAGATGATGAGGCGTTGAATAAGAGGCATATAACTGGAATTGGTATGAATAATGTATTAGAGAGACTGGAAATTTTATTCAACATCCCAAGAAAAGAATTGATAAGCATTGAGAGCAAATTGGATGAGGGAACAAAGGTTACTTTAAAAATTCCAAGATTTATTTATTAAAGGGGAGATAAAAGGTGCTTAATATATTGATTGCAGACGACGAATACCTTGTTATAGATTATCTAAAGATGATAATAGAAAAGAATTTTGATGATATAAACATTATAGGAACAGCAAGCACTGGAAGGGAAGCTATAGAAAAGGCAATAAGCCTTAAACCGGATGTTGTTTTTATGGATATACACATGCCGGGGATAAATGGAATCGAGGCGATAAGGCAGATTAAAAATACAAATAATGATGTATACTTTGTTATACTTACAGCCTTTGAATATTTTGATTATGCTAAAGAAGCCTTAAGTTTAGGAGTCTTTGAGTATCTTTTAAAGCCCGTAAGCAAAGCTAAGCTTGTTGAGACTATCAATAATCTAAACTCTGCTATTGACAAAAAAAGGAAAAGCTTTTTAAATGAGGTAGAACTGAAGGAAAGAATCGATAGGATTGTCCCATTTTTAGAGGGACAGTTTGTATCCTATAAAATGTATAATATAGGAACACTAAACGATGTTGCATTTTATGAAAATGTATTTAATATGAACCTTAAAAAAGGATATGCACTTTGCCTTATGATTAATTCCTCAAACCCATTTGAAAGGCAGAATTTCTACGATTTATTCAAAATAAAGTTAAAAAGCATAACAACTTGCCTTATTGGAAATCCTTTGTCTGATAGAGTTGTAGCGTTTATTCCCTATGAAGAAAAAACAAGCCAAAAGGATGTTGGGAAAAGAATTGAGGAAAAATTAAAGACTGTGACAAATACAAAATACAAAATAGGAATTGGAAGGGTTTATGAACTTGAAAATTTCAACAAATCCAGCAATGAGGCATATATTGCAGCGACAATAAACAATGGTAAGAATATTGTGTATTTTGATGAAATATATATTAAAGACGCTGGCGACGATTTTCCATTGCACCTTGAAACAGCATTTTCAAACAGCATTTTAACAGGAAACTTTGAAGAGGCGAGAAAAATATTCAATGAAATTTTCATCAAATATAGCTTTATATATAGTGAAGATGTAGATAAGATAAAAACTAAACTAATCGAGCTGGCATTTAATATGGATAAAATGCTACCATATAAACTTGAAGATAGAAATAATTTCAAACAGATGTTTATTCTATCGATTATTAAAACTCAAAACACACTTGAGTTGAGAAATCAGTTTATTCAGTATATTAACGAGATTTCTACAGAAATACAAAATCAGAAAAAGGAACATGTTGATGATATAATTGCAAAGGTTCTTGAATTTATAAATAAAAACTATAATCAGGATATATCGCTTTACGATGCAGCCAGAAGCGTTAATTTGAGCTACCATTATCTTAGCAAAATATTTAAAGATGAGATAGGAAAGGGATTTGTTGACTACTTAACAGAACTTAGAATTGAAAAATCAATTCAGCTTTTGTCAAATCAAAAAATAAGCATAAAGGAGATTTGTCAGAATATAGGATATAACGACCCTAACTACTACTGCAAGATATTTAAAAAGGTTACAGGAATGACCCCTTCAGAATTCAGAATGTCAAAGGGATTAAGGGGGGATTTAATTGGTTAGGGATAAGGCTCTTAAAAACTCAATAATAATTGTTTTATTTCTTGTTCTCTTGATTGAATTTTCTATGATTTATATTAAATTGTCCAAGCCCAATTTATATTTATCAGGAAATTCTAAAATAAATATTGAGGATGATAATAAAATAAAAATAGGATTCTCACTTGGAACACTAAAGGAAGAAAGATGGATAAAAGATAGGGACATTATGATGACAAAGGCAAGGGAACTCGATGCCGAGATAATAATTCAAAACGCCAACAATGACGACCAGGACCAGTTGAAGCAGGTTAAATATCTTTTAGAGCAGGGTATAGATGTTTTAATACTGGTTCCAAATGATTATACGAGGGCAGCAGCTGCTGTTGAAATGGCAAAGGAAAAGGGAGTTCCTGTCATTTCCTATGATAGATTGGTTTTAAACTCTAATGTTAATCTTTACATCAGCTTTGACAATGTTAAAGTTGGCGAGCTGATGGCTAAGGCGATATTAAATAAGATGAAATCAGGGAATTTATTGATTATAAACGGTGCCAGCAATGACTATAACACAAAGATGATAAAGGAAGGTTATGACAATATATTAAAACAATACGTTGAAAGCGGCAAAATAAACATAATAGGCGAAGAATGGGCGCCTAACTGGCTAAAAGAGTATGCCTTTAAGGTAGTCGACGAGAGGCTGCAGGAAAATTTAAAAATCGATGCTGTAATAAGTGGTAACGACAGTTTGGCAGAGGGGGCAATTGAAGCTTTATCAGAGCACAGAAAGATTGGAAAAACCTATGTTGTAGGACAGGATGCCGACCTTTGGGCTTGTCAGAGAATAGTTGAAGGGACACAGCTTATGACAGTTTATAAGCCTATTGAAAAATTAGCAGAAGCAACAATTGAATGTGCGATTAAGCTTGTTAAAAAAGAGCCTCTTAATATTGATAAAAGAATATTCGATGGCAAATATTATATCCCGTATTATGTTCTTGAGCCTATCTCGGTTGATAGGAACAATATTGATGAAACTATAATAAGGGACGGTTTTCATCTAAAAGAAGAGGTTTATACCAAACAGTAAAATTTTACAGCAAAAATTTACTGTTCTAAAATTAAAAATTAATAAATGACTAATTTATACTATAAATAGACAAAAGCGTCCAGCGACAAGCCCCCCTTGTGTGTGTAATAATTATGATGAAGCTAATTTGCAGAAAATTTGAAATTAGCAAAACTAAACACAGGGGGGTCAATTAAATGAAAAAATTATTAGCATTACTTATGGTTGCTGTAATGATGTTAGGTTTAACAGCATGCGGTGGCAAGAAAGTTGACGTAGGTATTGTTCTTCCTACAAAGGATGAACCAAGATGGGTTCAAGATGAAACAAGATTTAAGGATGCTTTAAAGGACACAAACTATTCAGTAGAAATTCTTTTCAGCCAAGGTTCATCAGCAAAGGAAAAGGAAAATGTTGATGCTTTAATTGCAAAGGGAATTAAGGTTCTTGTTATTTGTCCACAGGACGGTAGTGCAGCAGCTGCAGCAGTAGAAGCAGCTAAGAAGGAAGGAATAAAGGTTATATCATACGATAGACTTATAACTAATACAGATGCTGTTGATTACTATGTAACATTTGACAGCATAGCAGTTGGAGAAGCTCAAGCTCAATACTTAGTTGACCAAGCAACAGGAAAGGGAAATCCACTTTACCTATATGCTGGAGCAGCTTCAGACAACAACGCTTTCTTATTCTTTGAAGGAGCATGGAATGTTCTTCAACCAAAGATTGCAGACGGAACATTCGTTATAAAGAACTCAAGCGAAGCAGTAGCGCTTCAAAACAAGCCAAAATTAACTCGTGATGAAATGAGCAAGATTATAGGACAAGTAACTACTAACTGGGACTTCAATGAAGCTAAGAATAAGGCAGAAGCTCACTTAACAGCAGCTAAGAAGGAAGACAAGGGTAACGTATTTATACTTGCTCCAAACGATGGAACAGCTCGTGCTATAGCAGACGCATTTGCAGCTGACAAGGATGTTACAAGCTATAAGGTAACTGGACAGGACGCTGAAAAGGCATCAGTTCAATACATCATCGATGGAAAACAATCAATGACAGTATTTAAGGATGTTAGAACACTTGTTAAGGACGCTATAGGAATGGCAAAGGACTTATTAGAAGGCAAGGAACCACAAACAACTGGTTCATACAACAACGGCAAGATTGATGTTAAGGCAAAGCAAACAGAAGTTATAGTTGTAACTCAAGATAACGTTAAGTCAGCTCTTATTGATTCAGGATACTATAATGCATCAGATTTCACAGGCTTAAAATAATAGACTAAAAATATGAATAGTGGTAGCATGTGCTATCACTATTCATTTGTCAAATAAACGTCTTTTCAAGGAGCGAGCAGTATATGAGTGAATATATTTTAGAAATGAGAAATATAACAAAGACATTTCCAGGAGTTAAGGCACTTGATAATGTTGACTTTAAGGTTAAAAGGGGAGAAATACACTGCTTAGTTGGAGAAAATGGTTCAGGAAAATCAACGCTTATGAAGGTTTTAAGCGGTGTTTATCCTTTCGGAGAATATTCAGGTGATATTGTATTTGACGGAAAGGTTCAAAAATTTAATCATATATACGACAGCGAAAAAGTTGGTATCGTAACTATTTATCAGGAACTTGCTCTAATTCCTGAACTTACTGTTTATGAAAATATATTTTTAGGGCATGAAATTAAAAAGGGAAGATTTATCGATTGGGATGAGACTGTAGCAAGAGCTAAAGAAATGCTCAAGAAGGTAAGGCTCAATATAAACCCTTCTTTAAAGGTTAAGGATTTAGGAGTTGGGATGCAGCAGCTTGTTGAAATTGCAAAGGCTCTTAGTAAAAACGTTAAACTATTGATTCTGGACGAGCCAACTGCTGCTTTGAATGAAGATGATAGCGAAAATTTACTTAAATTAATTAGGGAATTAAAAGAACAGGGTGTTACTTGTATTTTGATTTCACATAAATTAAAGGAAGTAACAGCTATTGCTGATTCTATTACGGTTTTAAGAGATGGAAAAACTATATCTTCTATGGACGCAACAAAGGAGAAGATATCTGAAAATATAATAATAAAGCATATGGTTGGACGCGAAATCGACGATATTTATCCTAAAAGAAAAATAAAGGAGTTTGGAGATAAGGTTCTTGAAGTAAAGAATTTAAGTGCCTATGATCCATTCCTTGGAAGAGAAATATTGAAGGATGTAAGCTTCAACGTAAGAAAAGGCGAAATAGTTGGAATAGCGGGTCTTATGGGAGCAGGAAGAACAGAACTTGCTCTTAGCATATTTGGAAACCCAAAGGGATACAAAGTAAAGGGAGATATATATGTTAACGGCAAAAAGCACAAATTCCTTAAACCAAAGGATGCTATAAAACAGGGAGTTGCCTATGTTACTGAGGATAGAAAGGGCAATGGGCTTATTTTGATAGATGATATTAAATCAAATATAAGCATTGCAAATCTAAAGGAGCTTGTAGATAGAGTTTTTATCAATGAAAATGAGGAAATTAAAGTTGCTAATGAATATAAGGCATCTTTAAAAATAAAGGCGCCAAGCGTAGAACAAAAGGTGGGCAATTTGAGTGGTGGAAACCAGCAGAAGGTTTCACTTGGTAAGTGGTTATTCACAAGGCCTCAGGTTCTGATATTGGACGAGCCAACAAGAGGAATAGACGTTGGAGCAAAATATGAAATTTATACATTGATGAATGAGCTTGTAAGACAGGGAATGAGTATTATAATGATTTCATCTGAGTTGCCAGAAGTTCTTGGAATGAGCGATAGGGTTTACGTTATGTCAGGCGGTAGGATGGTGGGTGAATTACCAATCGAAGAGGCGACTCAGGAAAAAATAATGGAACTTGCAACTGATTAGGAGGCATTGTTATGAGTTTTTTTAATGAATTTAAGGGTTTATTAAAACAAAATATTCGTGAATACGGAATGTATATTGCGCTTGCAGTAATTATGATAATATTTTCAATTGCAACTAATGGGGTTTTTATTTCCTCAAGAAATATAAGCAATCTTATTAATCAAACTGGTTATGTAGCAGTTTTGGCAGTTGGTATGACGCTTGTAATAGTGATAAGACATATTGATTTGTCGGTAGGATTTCTTGCTGGTTTCTTAGGTGCCATTGTGGCTATTCTATTAACAAAGTTTAATGTTCCTGTAATCGTGGCTATAATAGTTGCTCTTTTATTAGGGCTTTTAATAGGTTTATTTAATGGATACCTTGTTGCTAATGTTGGGATTCCAGCATTCGTAGCTACACTTGCAGGTATGCTTGTCTTTAGAGGAGCACTTCTTCTTGCAACAGAAAAAACAGGAACTATAATCATTCCAAATCCAAGCTTCAATGCAATTGGAAATGGGTTTATTCCAGACATTGCGAATATTAAAGGAGTCCATGTATTAACAATAATACTTGGCATCATGGCAATATTATTCTATGTATGGAGCGAATTTAATACAAGAAAGAATAAAATGAAATATAATTTTGAAGTTGTTTCATATAAGATGTTTATTGCAAAATTAGTTTTTGTATCTGCGATAATAGCCTATATAACATTCATACTTTCAGGATATAATGGGCTTTCATGGACTGTTGTAATTGTTATAATTGTTACAGCGCTTTATCATGTCATTACAACAAAAACAACCCTTGGAAGACATATATATGCAGTTGGAGGTAACCCAGAAGCTGCAAAATTAAGCGGTATTGATGTTAGCAAGATTACCCTAATAGTATTTGGCTCTATGGGAACACTTGCTGCACTTTCAGGAATATTGTATAGCGCACGTTTGCAGTCAGCTACAACTACAGCAGGAACGTTGTTTGAACTTGACGCAATTGCTGCTGCTTATGTTGGAGGAGTTTCAGCTGCAGGTGGAGTTGGTAAAATAACCGGCTCAATAATCGGTGCATTTGTTATGTCATCGTTAACAAGCGGTATGAATCTTATGGGAGTTGGAATTTCATATCAATATATAATCAGAGGTGCTGTTCTTGCAGCAGCAGTTATATTCGACGTTAAGACAAGAAATAAAAGGTGACATTCACTTGATTTCTTGACTTCTTGATTTGTTTGACAATTAGGACAAGTTAATCTAAAATTAATGCGTTAATCTAAGAGCTACCTCAGAAGAGGTAGCTCTTAGATTTTTATTTATTTTGTTAGCCAAACATTTAAAATTATTCTTTTTAAGTAGTTTAATATATTATGAGTAGAAATTAAGACGTTCAAGAATGGAAAATTCAGCCATAAGCCATTATTTAATCATCAAATCCATCTCTATGGTTCCACCTATGGACAATTTTAATGGAACGCAAACAGTAGGAAGTGCATAATTAATCTTTGCCTTTTCACCTACATGGACAAGTGGTGGAGTTATATCGATGGATTTACCTTTTTCAAAAAAATGCGTGCTGGCATTTCCTGCAATCATGTTTGAAAGTTCCGATACAGCGGAAGTTGACAGCTCATCAAGCTCAGTGCAAGGATAACCACCCATCATTACCGAAGCAATCTTAAGAGCGGTTTCTTTATCTATGTTCATTATAAAATTTCCCTGAACATCCTTTGCAACGCCAATTGTAATTACAACTTCTTGAGTATCCTGCATGCCATGCTTTAAAAATAATTTTCCAGGTTCAAAGGTTATATTACCAAGTTGTTGTAAGACCGATTTACATGATTCTAAAAATGGATTTATATATTCAACGTTCATGATAAAACCTCCAATGCTGAGTGTTTATATTCTTATTATTAAGATAAGTATAGTTTATTATGTATTATTTAATAATAAATAAAGCACAATATATCGAATAATGTTGAAATATATTGTGCTTATTTTTAATATACTATTTAATTGTTTAATCTTCAAGTTTAAATTTGCTGATTTGAGCCAACATTTCCTCGGACATTTGCTTTAATTTTACAGATGAGTTTGAAACCTCATCTGAGGAAGCATTTAATTCTTCAGAAGTAGCTGCAATTTCCGATATTGCATCTGAAATTTTGTTTAGATTTTCTGATGATTTTTCAAGGTTAACAAGTATTTGATTCTTCATGTTGCCAATATCAAATGCGCTGTTATAGGCTTCATTTATTTTTGGTAATAGGCTATTGATTGTCTGTAGAAGTTCTTTAAATATATTAGCAGTATTATCATTTATTTCATGTTGTTTTTTCAGTATACCCTTCATTCTGTTAGCATTTTGAACAACCATTTTATTTTCAGAAGCAACGGAATTTATTATCTCATTTATGTCTTGAGCTGATTCTTTTGATTTCTCAGCAAGTTTTCTTATCTCTTCTGCAACTACGGCAAATCCTTTTCCAGATTCCCCTGCCCTTGCAGCCTCTATAGCAGCATTTAATGCAAGAAGATTTGTTTGTTCTGCTATGCTGTTTATCAAACTTGAGATTTCACCAATTTTGCTTATGTTTGAATCAAGGTTTTCAATATTGTTTAAAACCATGTCAAAATTTGAGTTTACTTCTTCAGTTGAAGAATTTAAGGACTTAATATTATTATTTCCGTTGTCGGCAAGATAGCCCATGTTTCTTGCATCAATATCAATAATTTGAATAAGGTTTATTACCTTTTCTAGGTTGGTGTTAAAATCTTTTGTTAATTCAACTATTTGCTCAATGCTCTGATTTTGATTTTCTGCTTCGCAGCTTGAGCCTTGCATTGAAGTTGAAACTTCGTGTGAAGCCTTTGAAAGTTCAAATGATATACTTGACAGAATATTTGCATGTTCGGACAATTTTATGAAGTTTTGCTTTATTGAGGATAAAATACTATTAACTGTTACCCTGAATTCATCAGTTTTATTAATAATATCTTCAATTTCATCTTTTGTATTTGCACTTAATTTGACAGTTAGATCTCCAGTTGAAAGAGTATTTATACCTAAAAGTGCCTTATCTATTTGCGATACTACTTTCTTAGAATAGTTATTTACAATCAAGCTAGTAATTAATATTAAAAACAATAAAATATATATCATAGATATTAATAACTTGGTATTTATGTATTCATATACTGCGATATCCATATCAGCAGCAGCAATACCTACTATTTTCCCATTTGAGTTTTTGATGGGAGCGTAGGCTGATATAAACGTTCCCCATTTATCCTTTATAGGGATTTTTAAAACTGATGCTTCACCCTTCATTGCTCTAACCATTTCATTTTTCAATATGTATTCTTCACCCAATGCAGCAGCATTTTCGACAGAGCCATCAACTATGAAATAAACTTTATCATTATCAACATAAAGACTATAAATAAATTTTGCGGTGCTTTCGCTTTTAGCTCGAATCAATGTTTCCTGAATTTCTTTAAACTCTGGAGAATTCATATTATTACTTATCCATACATTTTCTAGTTTGTCTCCATTAACAAGTGTTGCAGCTTTTTTTGCAGTGGATAATACTTCACCTTGAAGTTTAGTTAATGCAGAATAGAAAACAAAAGCGTAGGCCAGAAACATAATAATCATAAAAGCAGCTGAAATTTTTGCAATTAATTTTATGATGTTTTTTCCAAATCTGCTTATTTTCATTTGCTTTTCCTCCAATATTACAACAATTAAAAACATTATAACATATTAACTATATTTCTTCCACCTAAGGTTTTGATTTTATTGTTTTTTAAGAAATTTCAAACTTCTTTATATCCTCAACTTATGTTATACTTATATAAAGAAACAGTAAAGGAGAATTCTTATGAACATTACAAAACACATTAAAAACATCCTCTCCGCAATTTATCTTAGCACGCGAAGGTTCCCTGTAACAATAATTCTTTCAACAGCTCTTGCAATACTGCTTATTACTATTCAAGAGCTTGAAACTAAAACAGGAGGAGTTTACAATACCGATACATTAAGCAAAATCGCTATGGCAATAGCAATTGGTATGGCGCTGTCTCTTTGCATAAAGATGATTCTTGAAAAGGAAGAGAGCAATAAAAGGGCAATAATTTATCATGCAATCGGAGCTATTTTTGTATTAGCCTACTACTTCATGTTTATAAAAGACTTTAAGATGGTAACAATGTCAAGATTCTTTGCAACAAATTTAATGTTTTATATAGCTTTTGTATTCATACCATATTGGCCGAAAAGACAAAACTTTGAGATGTATGTTGTTAAAATATTCGCTTCATTTTTTACGACCGTTCTTTATTCAGGTGTTCTGTATTTAGGTCTTGCAGCAATATTATTTACAATTGATCAGCTTTTGGGTGTTAATATTAAGTCTCAAATATATTACTATACATTTTTACTTGTTGCATTAGTGTTTGCACCTACTTATTTTTTAGCAAATGTTCCATTAAAACATGAAGAATTTACAAAGGAAAACTTTATAAAGTTATTTAAGGTATTGATTCTTTATATAGTAATGCCTCTTTTGAGTGCATATACTACCATTTTATATATTTACTTTTTTAAAATATTGATAACAAGGGTTTTTCCACAGGGAATAGTCTCCCACCTTGTTCTATGGTATTCAATTATAGTAACGGCTGTTTTATTCTTTATAACTCCAATTATTGAGGAAAACAAATGGGCAAGAATATTTTTGAAGGTTATTCCCAAGGTTATACTTCCAATACTTGTAATGATGTTTGTATCGATTGGAATAAGAATCAATCAGTATGGAATTACTGAAAACAGATATTATGTCCTTGTTATGGGGATATGGGTATTCTTGATAATGATATATTTTGCATTTACAAGAAAATTAATAAACATTGTAATTCCGACTACACTTGCTTTAGTAATACTTATATCAACCTTTGGACCTTTGAGCAGCTTCAGCATATCAAAATATAGCCAGAACAAAAGGTTTGAATCTATATTGGTTAAAAATCAAATGCTAAAGGATGGCAAAGTAGTCCCCAATGCTAATATAAGTAAAGAAGATAAACTACAAATAAGCATGATACTTGAGTATTTTGAACGTAACCATTCACTAAAGGATGTTAAGCATCTTCCAGACAATTTTGAAATAAAGGATATGAAAACTGTGTTTGGGTTTGAAAGCCAGAGCGGATATATATATCCAATTGAGTATTATACAATAGAAAGGGATCCGAACTACAGATCACTTGATATAAAAGATTACGATTACTTCCTTGATACAAGATACATGCTTGATAATGCAACTTATAATGGTTTAGCAGTAAAATATGACTATGATACTGCAGTTGTAAGGATTCTTGATAAAGGAAAAGAAATCTACTCAAAAGACCTGGACTTAGTTGTTAAACAGATAATCGAAAAGAACAAAGATGTTATTACAAATAAGCATACCCTTTCTCCTGATGAAATGAGCTTTGTTGATGAGAATCAGTTTATAAAGGTAAAGATTCAATTCAACTTTATCAGCATTGGAAAGACCGATCTTGAGCAGGGCCTTGATACTAATAGAGGCGGCAAAGGCTACGAATTCTATGTGTTTGTCACTATTAAGTGACATTCACTTGATTTCTTGAGTTCTTGAATTGTTTAGCAATTTGGACAGGAAAAATTAACCTTGGTGTTAATAAAATTAAAGGCTTAAATAGGTTATCTTAAGTATAGAAGAATTTAAAGAAGTCTTAAATAAGTATAAACCTTAGTAAATAATATAGTGAATAATATTTTTTAGAAACTTTGGAGTTATAAAGCGAAATCAATAAGCTCATTGAAATAAAATAAAAAAATCATTTTAACTGATTAAATTTAAATTATTTTTGAGTATTATTTTGAAATAAAAGTTTAAAATTTAAATTAGGAATATATAGCGAATAATTAATACTTATTAAAAAAGCTGCCCTATATGAGGCAGCTTTTTTAAACAAACCATTAATATTTTTGGGTGCTTGTCTAGATTGTCAAACAAATCAAGAAGTAAAGTGACAGGCACTTATTAATTAACTTCTACAATCCACCCTTCTGGTGCTTCAACATCACCAAATTGAATGCCGACAAGCGTGTCATAAAGCTTTCTTGTTATTGGACCTACTTCTGTAGTGCTATGGAATACGTGAAGTTTCCCTTTGTATTCAATTCCTCCAATTGGAGTAATAACAGCAGCTGTTCCACAGGCACCAGCTTCTATAAATTCATCTAATTTGTCAATGTAAACGTCTCTTTCTTCAACTTCCATACCAAGATATTTTTCTGCAACGTCCATAAGTGAATACTTAGTTATACTTGGCAGTATCGATGGTGATTTTGGTGTAACAAATTTGTTGTCTTTTGTAATTCCAAAGAAGTTTGCGGCTCCTACTTCTTCTATTTTTGTATGTGTTGCAGGGTCTAAGTATATACAGTCTGCAAACCCTCTTTTTACTGCAATTTCATGCGGTAGCATACTTCCTGCATAGTTGCCTCCGACCTTTGCAGCTCCTGTTCCATGAGGTGCAGCCCTGTCATAGTCTGAAATCATGAAGTTAACTGGAGCGAGACCGCCTTTAAAATATGGTCCAACTGGTGAGCAGAAAACAGAAAACATATACTCTGGTGCTGGTTTAACTCCTAAATTGTCGCCGATACCAATTAGATATGGTCTTAAATAAAGAGTTGCACCGCTTCCATATGGTGGCACAAAATGTTCATTAGCCTTAACGACTTGAATACACGCATCGATGAACTTTTCTTCTGGAATCTCAGGCATTAAAAGTCTTCTTGCACTTTGGTTCATTCTCTTTGCGTTTTGATCAGGCCTGAACAATTGTATTTTTCCGTCCTTTGTTTTATATGCCTTCAGACCTTCAAAACACTGTTGTCCGTAGTGTATAGCTGTTGAACCTTCGCTTATGCATATCTTATTGTCCTCTACTAATTTTCCCCCATCCCATTCACCATCTTTCCAAATAGAAACATACCTAAAGTCTGTTTTAATGTAGTTGAATCCAAGTTTGCCCCATTCAAGATTAACCTGTTTCATTTAATCACCTCAATATAAATTTTTTGGGGGAATGTTGTAGCATAATCCTAATATTATTATATAACATATATTGAAGTAATAAAATAATAATGCGCAAAATTATAAAATTCAGATTATAGAAAGCTGATAATTCTTTAACATCATTGACTGGTAATTAAATTAACTTTTAAAAGACCTAGTTATGTTATATAATAACTGATAGGTATAATAAAAAAGCAGATATTTTATCATAAGTTATATTATTTAGTTTAATCTGTTAACCTATTGAATAAAAGCTGCTATATTGTTGGGGATAACGGGTTTAATGAAAAGGTTATAGAGCTATAAATTAAGTATCAGAGGTGATTAGATGGATAATAGTATTCAAAGCACATGTCCTGTCCTTGTTCCGGAAGGCGAAAGAAAACCTCTTTCAGAAATTGAAAGAAGCATAATAACAAGATACAGGCATAAATTATATTCAAAATTTGTAAGGGCTATTAGCGACTATAATTTAATTCAAGATGGAGATAAGGTAGCTGTTGCGATATCCGGGGGCAAAGACAGCTTGCTTATGGCGAAACTTTTTCAAGAACTTGTAAAGCACAATAAGATTAAATTTGAAGTTGAATTTATCGCTATGGATCCAGGATATCATCCAGATATTAAAAAGCTTTTAGAGGAAAATTGCAAATATCTTAACATACCTGTTCATATATTTGACGGAAAGATTTTTGAAGTCGTTGATAGAATAGCAAAGGACTATCCGTGCTATATGTGTGCAAGAATGAGAAGGGGTGCACTTTATAATAAAGCAAAGGAATTAGGATGCAACAAACTCGCTCTTGGGCATCATTATAACGATGTAATTGAAACAACGCTCTTAAATGTTCTTTATTCTGGGAACTTCAAAACAATGATGCCAAAGTTAAAGGCACAAAATTTTGAAGGCATGGAACTTATAAGGCCTATGTATTATATTGAAGAGCATCATATCGAGCAATTTACTAATTATACAGGAATCTGGCCATTGAATTGCGCTTGTATGGTGGCGGCTAAAAAGATTGGAAACAAAAGGTATGAGATAAAGGAATTTATTAAAAATATTAAAAAGGACTTCCCAGATGTTGAAAAATCTATTTTTAAAGCTGCTGAAAATGTAAATATGGAAGCAATTTTAGGATGGCAGAACAAGGGAAAAAAGTATTCGTTTTTGGATTTTTATGATGAGAATGAGTAGAGAGCAAAATACCTCTATAATGTCAGCGATGAAGGATATGGATGCTGTAGAGGATTGCCTATATTCTGGCGCTGAAAATTATATGAACAATGACTAAAAATTGGAGAAACAGAGAAAATATTGCTTGACATGATTGATATGTATCTTATATGATACGTCATGATTTAATTAAGCCCTAGGATATATTTTGAGCATACCTTCATAAACTAAAGATTTATTTAGAGATATGAATAAAGGTATGAAATTAATCCTAGGGCTTTGTCCAAATTGACAAACAAATCAAGAAGTCAAGAAATCAAGTGAATGTCACCTATTTATAGCCTGCTTTAGAGTGTGCCAGGCGAGGGTAGCGCATTTTACCCTTGCAGGCATATTAGAAATATTTTTTAAAATAATAGCATCCTCAAGCATTTGAAGGTCTTTCTCATCTTTTATTTCCCTTTTAATCATACCTAAAAATGTTTCAACAAGGCGTAGAGCTTCGTCTTTGCTTTTTCCTTTAATCAAGTCAATCATTATAGATGTTGAGGCTTGAGAAATTGCACAGCCAACTCCAGTAAAGGCAGCATCAGTTATTAAATCCCCTTCAAATTTAACTTCAAGGGTTAAATCATCTCCGCAGCTTGGGTTATGGCCATGTTCCTTAACATCGGCACCATCTATATGCCTTCTATTGTGACCGCTCTGGACATGCTCCATTATAATTTCATTATACAGTTCATTAAGCTCCATATCCTAACCACTTCCTTACATTTTTCAAACTTTCAACGAAATAGTCAATTTCCTCATATGTGTTGTAAAAATATACGCTCATTCTTGATGTAGCAGGGAGATTCAAATATCTCATAAGAGGCTGAGCACAATGGTGGCCTGCCCTTATTGCAATTCCGTAACTGTCGAGAATCGTTGCTACATCGTGGGGGTGAACATCATCGACTGTAAAAGAAATAACCGATGAACGCTCCTTTGGACCTATTATTTTAACATGAGGAATTACTGATATTTTATCGTAGGCATAATTTATAAGCCTTTCCTCATACTCATGGATTGAATCAATTCCAATTTTATTTAAATAGTCCATTGCGGCTGAAAGGCCCATTGCTCCATCTACATTTTGAGTCCCAGCTTCAAATTTATATGGAAGCTCAGCAAAGGTTGCATCTTGTTCGGTTACATACTCAATCATATCTCCGCCCATCAAAAATGGAGGCATTGTATCAAGCAAATTCTCCTTTCCATACAAAACTCCAATTCCCATAGGGCCGAGCATTTTATGTGCAGAAAATACTAAAAAATCTGCATCTAAATCCTTAACATCAACCTTCATGTGAGGGATGCTCTGGGCAGCGTCCACAAGAACCTTTGCATCAAAACTATGAGCTATCTCAATAATCTTTTTAACAGGGTTTACAGTTCCAAGAACATTTGAAACATGGACGATGGATACAAACTTTGTCTTATCAGTAATTTTTTCAAACTCGGATTCGGGAATAATTCCCTCATCGTTTATATACATGTATTTTAAAACCGCGCCCTTTGCCTTTGCTACCTTTTGCCATGGAAGGATGTTGCTGTGGTGTTCCATTATTGAAATTACAATCTCGTCTCCCTTTTCAATAAAATTTAGGCCATATGAATTGGCAACTAAATTTATTGCTTCAGAGGCGTTTTTTGTATATATAATCTCCCTTACAGAGTCAGCATTTATAAATTGCCTTACCTTTTCCTTAGAAGCATCGTATATTTCGGTTGATAAAGCGCTTAATGCGTGGAGGCTTCTATGGGGGTTTCCGTTGAATTTTTCATAGTATTTCTTTATTGATTTGATTACGCTCTCAGGTTTTTGAGTGGTTGCTGCATTATCAAGATAAACAAGCCTTTTATTGTTAACGTGTCTTTCTAATATGGGAAAATCGTCCCTTATTTTGTCTACATTAAACATTATCAATTCTCCCTTCGATTGAATTCCAGATTTCTTCCCTTATTTTTTCATCTGGTATTAAATCAATTACAGGCTTTAGAGAAGCTTCAATAAGCAGAAGTTTTGCCTGATTCTCGGTAAAGCCTCTACTCATGATGTAGAACAATTTATTTTCGTCAAGTTTTCCAGTGCTTGCAGCGTGTGCACCTTCGACATCATCCTCGCTGCATAGAAGAAGCGGAACCGAGTCTGATTTTGCATCTTTGCTGAGAAGTATGGTGTATTCCTCTTCACTTCCCTTTGACATTTTACAGCCCTTTACAAAATCCAGTGTTCCCTTGAAAATCTTCTTTGCATCGTCCTTCAATGCGCCTTTAACTTCTATATTGCCTTTAGTTTTTCTGCCAATATGATACGTTTTGTAGCTCAAATCAAGGACCCTTTCTTTGTCTCCAAAATAAATAGCCTTAATATCGGAGCTGCTCGAAAATCCATTAAGTCTTGTAAAATAATTTGTTATTGCATTTTTTGCGCCCACTTCAACCTGAATAAATTTTATATTAGCTCCGTCATCAGCGTATCCTAAAACAGTATCTATGTGTGTAGAAGAATCATTCAATCTTTGAACCTTAATTATATTTACAATTGAATTTTTTTTAGCAAATATTTTTGTAATTCCAAAGTGATTTGATTTACCCGCACCTTCGTAGTTGAATATTATAGTTATATTGCTGTTTTCATCTGCGATTATAATATTTTTATCTATAAGTAAGTCATCGCTTTCAACTTTAAAGTCTATTTTTACAGGTATTTGATGGGATTTTTTAGCGTGTATAAAAACTCCTGAGTTAAAATTTTCATTTATATAATTTTGCATTTCGAAAGAAGATTCCTCTTCTGTTTTATCGAAATATTGCGTATCAACATCAAGGGAATTTTTAATCAGAATATCATTGTCTGATGTTATTTCAATCCTTCCTTTAAATTTTTTATATTCTAAAACATCTTCAAAAATGTATTCGTTTACATTAAGCCATCTATAAGTTTTAACTGGCAATTCATTTAATTTCATAGCCTCACTCCTAACCTATGGTTCCTTCAAGTTCTATATTAATAAGATTGTTCATCTCAACTGCATATTCAAGAGGCAATTCCTTTGATATTGGCTCAACAAAACCCCTAACTATCATGGCTTTTGCTTCCTTTTCAGAAATCCCCCTGCTCATCAGGTAAAATATTACGTCATCGCTGATTCTTCCAATCTTTGCTTCGTGGCCTAAATCAACCTCATCGTTTTCAACCTTTATAACTGGGATTGTGTCGGATTTTGATTTATCATCAAGCATCAGGCTCTCACAGGATATGGTTGATTTTGAATGATGAGCATCCTTGCTTATTTTTACAACTCCCCTGTAAAGTGCAACTCCTCCGTCCTTTGAGATTGATTTTGAGTTAATATTAGAGGAAGTATATGGTGCAGCGTGAACTATTTTTGCACCAGTGTCAAGATGCTGTCCGTTACCTGCAAAAGTTATTCCAGTAAATTCGGCCTTTGCGCCTTCTCCCTTTAATATGCTCATGGGATAGAGCATCGAAACCTTTGAACCAAAGGAGCCTGATACCCATTCGATGGTCCCATTTTTTTCAACTATTGCTCTTTTTGTATTAAGGTTATACATATTCTTTGACCAGTTTTCGATTGTTGAATACCTTAATGTTGCCCCTTCTTTTACGAAAAGCTCAACGCATCCTGCGTGAAGGTTGATAACAGAGTATTTAGGAGCAGAGCAGCCTTCGATAAAATGAAGCTTTGCACCTTCTTCAACTATAATAAGAGTATGCTCAAACTGACCGGCTCCAGGAGCGTTTAATCTGAAATAGGATTGAAGAGGTATTTCAACGTTTATTCCCTTAGGAACATAAACAAATGAGCCTCCGGACCATACGGCACCATGAAGTGCTGCAAACTTATGGTCGTTTGGAGGAACAAGCTTCATAAAATATTTTTTGACTATATCCTCATATTCCCTAACTGCAGTTTCCATATCGGTGTAAATAACGCCTAAGTTTACGAGTTCTTCCTTTATGTTGTGATAAACTACTTCTGAGTCAAATTGTGCACCGACTCCAGCTAAAGCCTCTTTTTCTGCCTGAGGTATTCCAAGAAGGTCAAATGTTTTCTTAATATCCTTAGGGACTTCATCCCAACTAGTTTTTAGGTCAACATCAGGCTTAATATATGTTACTATGTTATCAAGGTTTACTTCGCTAATATCAGGGCCCCAGGTGGGAACAGATATTTTATTGTATATTTCAAGAGATTTTAGTCTGAAATCCCTCATCCACTTGGGTTCATTTTTTTGATAGGATATCTCCTCAACAATTTCTTTAGTTAAACCGCTCTTTGCCTTATATTTATACCTTAATTCGTTTTTAATATCATATATTCCGCGCTCTAATTCGTTTATAATCGTTTTCTTTTTTCCCATACCAACACCACCTAATTAGCTAATGCCTTTACTGCATCATATCCCTTTTCTTGAATTTCTACGGCAAGTTTAAAGTCGCCTGTAGTAACAATCCTTCCATCAACAAGAACATGAACAAAATCTGGTTTTAAGTAATCAAGTATTTTGATATGATGGGTAATTATAAGTATTGAAGCATCTTTTGACTTAAATTCATTTACACCCTTTGAAACTATTCTAATGGCATCAACGTCAAGCCCAGAATCTGTTTCATCGAGAATAATAAGTTTTGGATTTAAGATTGCCATCTGAAGTATTTCATTTTTCTTCTTTTCCCCACCTGAAAAGCCGAAATTTAAGTATCGCTTTGCATATTCAGGGCTCATTTCCAGCTTACTCATTTTATTTAATAATTCCCTTTTAAATTCTATAACCTTTACGAGTTGGCCTGTCTGTGAAGACTTTGCGGCCTTTAAAAAGTTTTCAACTGTAATTCCCTGAACTTCTTCAGGGTGTTGAAAGGATAAGAATATTCCTCTTTTTGCTCTTTCATCGGCTCTAAGTTCATTTATAACTTCTCCTTCAAATATCATCTCTCCATCTGTTACTTTATATCTTGGATGGCCCATAAGAGCATAGGATAGAGTAGATTTGCCAGCTCCATTAGGCCCCATCAACACATGTATTTCACCTTTATTTATCTCTAAATTCAGCCCTTTTAAAATTTCTTTATCGTCAACATTAACATGTAGATTATTGATTTTCAGTAGGTTTGACATTTTTTCATCTCCTCATTTATTTAATTGCATAACATTCTCAATATTATAATAATACATTTTGGGCATATATTCAAAATCAATGTTGAGCAAAATAGTCGGAATTAAGTCTAAAATCTTTAAATTACTTTGATTTTCTTTCATTATCTGATAGTATAAGTAAAATTTTAGCAGCTCTCTTTTTTAAGGGTTGTTGCGATTATCTTATATGTATTTCTAATAAGGCTCATGGATGATTTCTTAGGCTTGGCTCATTCATAAAGTAACACCAAACTTTTCTTTGTATTCAATAGGCATATCTTTACAAGACTATACCCTTGTTGTCCGCTTAGATCTACTTGTCCTGAGCATAAATATGGACTATTGAAAAGTCGAGAAATCATGGTTATTAAGTTTTATGTAAGGGCTGTTTAAATTATTCATGGACCTATTTAGAAATTGCAGTAAAAAAGTATATAATAAAAGCCCTTGTCCAAATTGTCATTCAATTCAAGAAGTCAAGAAATCAAGTGAATGTCACTTATGAATTGCCAAATAGGAGAATTAATGTTATACTTTAAATGAAGTGAAAAAATAAAATGCCGTTCGCTAGGGGAGCTTTATGCTGAGAGGAAGGACATCCTTCGACCCTTGGAACCTGAACTGGGTAATACCAGCGAAGGGAAGCGAAAGTAGTGCTCCTACTCTCCTTTTTGCGACGGCTCAAAAGGAGGTTTTTTTATGCAATTTTTAAACGTGTTTGAGAGCATCTCAAAAATCACTCTAATCTCATGGGTGCTGGTGGTAGCACTTGTTCTTGTAGGGCTTGCCCTACTGAAATTTTCAAAATCAAATGAAAAGATGACTACAAGAAAATTAACATTTGCAAGCCTTTTGATTGCGATGTCATTCGTATTGTCATTTGTTAAGTTCCTTCAGATGCCACAGGGGGGAACAGTTACGCTTGGTAGCATGATTCCAATAATGTTATTCGCATATTTGTTTGGAGTAAGAGAAGGACTTTTAGCAGGGGCTGTTTATGGGCTCTTACAATTTATACAGGAACCATATATTGTCCATTGGGCACAGGTTCTTGTAGACTACCCATTTGCTTTTGCTGCACTTGGACTTGCGGGATTATATAGAAGGAATTTTACAGTTGCGATTATGATAGGTGGAGTTGGAAGAATGATATTCCATATATTATCAGGGGCAATTTTCTTTGCAAGCTATGCTCCAGAGGGGATGAATCCTTTCTGGTATTCAATAGTTTATAATGTATCCTACCTAGGACCAGACCTATTATTGTGTATATTGATATCACTAATTCCTCAGTTTAAAGGCATGGTGAATAAGATTAGAACAATATGAATTTTTAGTAATAAAAAAAGACCACCCGTTTTACGGGAGGTCTTTATTTTTATATCGCTTGTCCGAATTGCCAAACAAATCAAGAAGTCAAGAATTCAAGTGAATGTCACCAGACTTCTTGTTGGCAAGCTTTGTGAAGTAGGTTAAAACATAGCCAAGAAGAATTAGTATTATTGGGCCGCCGTAGGTTTTAACTATTGATACAACAGCGTCCTTTGTAGTTTCTGAACCTAAAACATAGTCAAGTCCTGCTCCAAAGAAACCTGCAATTGAAAGAACCATTGCGATCCAAGCAAATGTCATTGCACCTGCGTTTGATTTAAAGAATGTGAATGGAGCCTTTGTTCCTCTTAGCTTGAACACTATATATGCTCCAATCAATACAACATATGGAATTACAAGTGATAGAGCTGATAGGTCAGCTAATAGTTTAAAGAATGCATCTATTGAGTTAAGTCCTAAAAGTGGAACAGCAATCATAACTACAACAAGCGCACATTGTGCCCATAGAGCCTTCTTTAATGTTCCATCCTCTGATTTTTCAGTTAAGAATTTCGGGAATGTTCCTTCTGGAACTTCAGCAAACATAGCTCTGATTGGTGATTCAATCCAAACTATATATGCTGCAATTGAAGTAATTGTGAAAATTAATGCGTATATTTGAACAACTATCTTTCCATTGATTCCCCAGTTTTCAGCAAGTATCTTGTAAACTACATAACCTGCATTCTTAAGGTTTTCTTGTTCAAGAACTTCAGGTGATGCGACAAGTGAAACTGCAACAGAACCTATAACGTATGCAATTGCAATAAATACTGTAGCAATCAATACTGCCTTAGGGAATGTCTTTTCTGGGTTGTCGACATCCTTTATATAAGTTCCTGCAACTTCTGCACCCGCAACTGCAAATAATAGCCATGAGAATGTTGCAAAATATGCGCTGTCAAATTTAGGGATAGTGTTTTCAGCAGTAAATTGAGTTGCTGAAGGAGTTCCAGCAAAATAACCAACTATAGCAAAAACTATAAATATTACTGTTGCTGCCAAAGTAAATTTTCCACCAAAGTCGCTAAGCTTTGAGAATTTCTTAACGCCAGTTGTTGCAATATAAGTTAATATTATTGCAATAACTATGCTCAAGTATGGCAATAGGTGAGCATTTTGGTCGTTGAATCTGTTTTCGCCAAATATAGCCCATGAAGTTGCAACTGGTATTCTTGCGAACACCATTTGAAGATAGAACAAGTTAGCAACGAAATACGACCATGTTCCTATAAACGCCCACTTTGGTCCGATTACACTTTCAATCCAAGTGTAAAGACCACCTTCTTTGTCCTGGTTTGCTGAAGCCAATTCCGCAATCATGATTGACAGTGGGAAGAAGTATAACAATGATACCAAAAGCCATGATGGAATTGCTGCAGGCCCAAGATAAACTGCATTTGACGTTATGTTACCGAACCCGAATGTTGGAACGAAGGTAAGCATAACAAGCGTCCAAAGACCTAGTTTTTTTGCATTGCTCATAATAATCCCCCTTTATGCAATGAATTAATAAATATGGTTAAGATAATTATCTAAGATAATAATGGACAAGTCAAGTGCCATTCACTTGATTTCTTGACTTCTTGATTTGTTTGGCAATTAGGACAAGGGAGCTTAAGGTGAAGTTTTTGCTAAGGTGTGATTTTAACTAATGAGAGATAAGAGGCGAATTAGGCTGTCTTAGATGCTTTGCAAGATTGAAGGCTTTAATAATAATGTGAAAGGGATGAGAGGATAATTTAGGTAGTTAAAAATTTTCTGCGGCGAGGTTTTTTTAAATTCCCCCGCTCTTTCTGGATACATATCAGTAAGTGATTTAAAAGCATATACAAATTTCTAAATCTAAATGTCCATTTTTTAGTATATACTTGGATACTAAGAAAAGCATCTTTTCTAATGATTCATCGCTTGTAAATATAGCCTTTGATTTTTTACTTTTCTTAATTGCCTATTAAAATATTAATTGTATACATTATTTTCTAACTTATTCAGGGTATTTGTAAAACGGACTTAGAATATTCTAACTCTTTATTGTAAATTGACATTCACTTTTCCGTTTCTTAATTACACTTTCGAATTTATCTCTTGTAATTTCTTTATTTGCTACTTTATATATAGTTTTAAAATATCTGATTAAAGCATTTCTTGTAGATTATATTAGAAAAGTTCTTAAAGTGCAATATAAATGTCTGTAATTGCTTTAAACATTTCAATTGTTCTTTTGTTAATAATGACATAAAAAACCTCTTTCTTGGTTTATATTTGATTCCTACCAAGAAAGAGGTTTTCAATCACTTAACACAAAAATTTTAAACTTTTGAGCAAAACACCCATCTTTCGGATGGTTATGATTATTTGTTAGCTACTTTCCTGTTCTTATTTATTTCATACCATATATCTGCATTCTTTATGCCGTATTTAGCTGGGTCAAATACTGGGTCAAGACCCTGCTTCTTCTGCTCTTCATAGTCCTTAAGAGTTTCAAGGGCTGGCTTTTGAAGTATTAATATAGCTATTATATTTAGCCATGCCATTATACCAACACCTAAGTCTCCAAGTCCCCAGGCAAATGAAGCTGTTCTAACTGTTCCATAAAATGTTGATACAAGAAGAGCAACTCTTAATATATTGATGTAAAGCTTTCTCTTGCCTTCATCGTTAACAAGATAAGCTAAGCTTGTTTCTGAATAGTAGTAGTAAGCCATAAGTGTAGTAAATGCAAAGAAGAATAGCGCTATTGAAACGAATGCCGCACCAAATGATGGGAACAATGTTTCAACTGCCTTTTGAGTAAATGCAGGACCATATTCTATTCCAGGGAGGTTTTCTACAAAGAATCCGCCTGCTGGATTATGAACATTGTATTTTCCAGTTATAAGAATCATGAAAGCAGTTGCTGAACATACGAATAATGTGTCAACATATACTGAGAATGCCTGAACGAAACCTTGCTTTGCTGGGTGTGAAACTTCAGCTGTAGCAGCAGCCATTGGGCCTGTTCCCTGTCCAGCTTCGTTTGAGTATATACCTCTCTTAACACCCCATGAAATAGCTGAACCTAATATACCACCAAATACAGCGTCCATACCAAATGCACTCTTGAAAATTAGAGCAAGAACGCCTGGAAGTTCAGTTATATTTACAGCTATTATTATCAATGAAACTAAAATATAACCGCCAGCCATAAATGGAACTATAAGTTCTGCTGCTTTACCTATTCTCTTAACCCCACCGAAAATTATAAGTCCTAATAAAATAACAATTCCTAAACCAGTAATCCAAGGAGTTACGCCAAACGCGTTCTTAACACCTGCAGCTATGCTGTTTGCCTGAACGCCTGGAAGTAATAGACCGCAGGCAACCATTGTTGAAACTGCAAATGTAACTGCATACCACTTCATTCCCATTCCCTTTTCGATGTAGTATGCTGGACCTCCTCTGTATTGTCCGTCTCTTTCTTCTTTGTAAATCTGAGCAAGAACTGATTCAACGTAAGCTGAACCTGCACCTAAAAATGCAATTGCCCACATCCAGAAAACTGCTCCAGGACCGCCCATTGCTATAGCTGTTGCAACACCAGCTATATTACCAGTTCCAACACGACCTGATACTGCAAGGGAGAAGGCTTGGAATGATGAAAGACCTCTTTCTGAGTCTCCACCGCCAATAAGGAGTTTGAACATTTCTTTAATGTGTCTTACCTGGAAAAATCTCATTCTCAGCGAAAAATATACGCCGACAGCAAGACATAGATAGATAAGTGCTTTGCTCCAAACAAGACTGTTTAGAAAGTCAACAATTTGAGCTAAATCCATGTGTAAATCCCCCTCTGTTTGTATATTTTAATTAGATTTTAACATACGATTTGAATTTTATCAATTATAAAAATTCTTTTTTTATAATTTTCGATAATATCAAAATATTCCAAGTTTTAGCTTATATAAGTATAATTGATTTTTTTTGAGTGACATTCACTTGATTTCTTGAGTTCTTGAATTGTTTGAAAATTAGGACAAACTAGATTGGTTTTGGGTTGATAGCTGTCTGGTTATCTTGTATAATTACTCATAATAAAGAATATTTTGAAAATGAGGCATTATTTAAAAATATTATTTTACCCCACGGGTTAAGCTTATTTAGTGTTTGTCAATTATATTTATTAGCATCTTATTTGCAAATGAGGTGATTATATGCTAACCTACAGAGAATTGCCCAGCATAAACGTTGATGTTTCACTAAAAATTCTCAAAAAGAAATTATCGCAGATTCTTGATTTAACAAATTGTGAATCTGGAAGGCTTATGTTTTTTAATGCTTATCAAACTTATGCAACCTGCATATTGAGCATTCCAGAAGATAGTTTAAATTGCAACAAACTATTTTTGATTGACTCAAATAAAAGCATTCTAAAAAAAATATTAGAAAAGAGAGAAATAATAATTGCAGATTTTGAAAATGAAAATATTTACTCACCTTTGACAGATGGGGCAAAGGTTGAAGTATATATTCCTGTGATATTTAAGGAAAGTTTAATTGGTTGCATATATTTGTCGTCATTTGAAAACAAAGTAGATATTGATGATAATATGCTACTTAACTATGAATTTATAAGCTTAATTATTGCCATATCTATGAATCTTGGTCTGAATTTTGACAAAGAAAACGAAGTAAATAAGATATTAAACAATCTGATGATTTTAAACAAAATACTTAAGGAAAAGCAACCTTATATGATTAATAGAGGATACAATCTTGCATCATGGGTCATGGAAGTCGCGGAAAAACTTGGAATAGATAATAATAAAAAAGAAGCATTATATTTTGCCTCAATATTTCTTGATATTGGTAATATATTTATTGATGCTAATATTTTAAATAAAAAGGATAAGCTTACAGAAGAAGAATACGAGGCTGTTAAAAAGCATGTTGAATATGGATTTTTCATAACACACGACCTATTTACAAGCATAGAAACACTAAAGGACGTTCCATACTTTATAAAGCACCACCATGAAAGATATGATGGCAAGGGGTACCCTGACGGATTAAAGGGAGAGGAAATACCATTAGAATGCAGAATTATTGCTGTGGCAGATGCAGTGACGTCGATGCTTTCTGAGAGGGCCTATAAAAAGGCAAAGAGTATAAATGAGATAATTTTGGAAATAAATCTTAACATAGGCAAACAATTTGACCCAGTGGCTGCTGATGCAATGATACAAGTTCTTTGCAAAAAGCTTAGCACCTTTAATCAAATTGGAAACGAATTAATGCTTCCTGCCAGCATTGTAATAAATACAGAAAAAAGAATGATAACGGATGATGGTTTTTTGATAAAGGAAGGAGACAAGCATATTTTTAAGTCAACAAATATTGATTTTGGAAAAGAGGTAGATATCGCAAAAGTTCTTACAACTAGCTTGTTTATCGAAAAGCAACAAAATTTAATAGAAGCAGAAGTAAAAATCCGCTATATTGAGGACTATACCATTGTTATTGATGAAGTAAAGGTAAAAGATTCTAGCGACTCGTTTAGCATAATATGGAATTTGAATGCAAAATTCATTAAAATAAACCCTGTTGAAGCAATAGATGTAAACATATTCAAAATATCTGCCGCATCAACTACTTTTATGGTTTTCGATGTGGAAAAAAGAAAGCATATAAAGGGTGAGATAGGGATATTACAAATAGAATTTGACGATAAAACAACGATTAAAATACCTGGAAAAATTGTTTTTTCGACAACTGTAGGTGACCATGAATATTTTAAATTTCACTTTGTAAATATACCTGAATCAACAAGGGATGAACTTTATCGCGAGATGTTTAGAAAACAGATTGAAATTAGAAGGCAGATGCTGAAATAGACAAAACTTAATAAATTTATAATTAGCCCAGGGCAAGTTAAAAAACAACCCTGGGCTTTTGCTAAAACTATTTTTCTTTAGACTTGTCCAAATTGACAAACAAATCAAGAAGTCAAGAAATCAAGTGAATGTCACCAAAGTGCAGCATCGATTAAATCCTTTAGGGTTCCTTCATCCATGAATCCGACATGCTGCTCTTTTTGTTCAAAGCCTTTGCTGATTATGAAGGTTGTCGGAATTCCCCTTACTCCATACATATCAGAAACCTTGCCGTCATAGTCCATAAGGGGTGTGAATTTATATCCATTTTCATCTAAAAATCCCTTTACAGTTGAATTGTCTTCTCCAACATCAACAAATAAAAAAACTACATCCTTGTCTTTATACTCTTCAACAACCTTAACAAATCCAGGAAGTTCAGCTTTACAAGGTGGGCACCAAGTTGCAAAGAAGTTTAAAACAATGACTTTCCCTTTGTAGTCTGAAAGCTTGACTTTATCTCCATTCAAATTTTCAAGTTCAAAATCCTTTGCACCTTCAAGCGTGCTCTGATTTGTTTGTTCATTTATATTCTGTATATTTTGCTCTCCCGAACTTGGGCCAAGCTTAGTGAAGCTATATCCTAATAGCACCACAAGAAAAACAATAATTAAAATATAAATTGATTTTTTGTTCATGATTATAACCTCCACAAGTAACTTGATAGTCTTTCAAAATATCCAGTAAATAGCATTATTCCAGTTAAAATCATTATAACCCCTGTAATTAGTTTAACTATTTTAGCTTTTTTCATTAATACATTTGTCTTTATGTTAAACCTTTGAATCAAATAAGCCATTATTATAAATGGAACCGCTATTCCCATTGAATATATAAATAAAAGTATTATACCAAATATCATTGAGCTTTTGCTTGCTGCAATTGCAAGAACCGATGCAAGAATTGGCCCTATACATGGAGTCCATCCAAAAGCAAGCCCAACTCCAAGTAAAAAACCTTTTAAAAAGCCTTGGTTCTGTGTTTCTATATTAACTTTTCTTTCCATCATCAAAAAATTTGATTTTATTATATCAAGATAAAATAGTCCCATTATTATGATTACTACTCCAAGGACCTTATCAAACAAATCCCTGTATGCGAGCAGGAACTTGCCAACTCCACTTGCTGTTGCACCAAGCAAGACAAATATTAAAGTAAATCCAAGTATAAATGATATTGAGTTTTTTACTAATCTTTTATCCTTTGCCTCACCCGATAAATAAGCAAGATATACCGGAATCAATGGCAAAAAACAAGGGGACAAAAATGACGCAACTCCTTCTAGAAAAACAATTCCGAATGTAATATCCTTCATAAAACACCTCCTGCCCTGGTGGGGTATAATAATATTTTACTATGATAAATTCCAATTATCAACAACTATTTATAATTCATCGCATGAAAGTTTTCCTTCACGCGAAAGTTAAATTAATAAAATTTTATGCAAGTATTTCTATCACTTTATATTTATTATATAATATAATTGAACTTAATCTTAAGTGCCTGGCACTTTAGGGAGGATTTTTTATGAAAAAGGTAGCAATAGTATTCAATGGTGGGACAATCTCAATGAAGGTAGACCCAAGGATTAAAGCAGCGGTTCCTACTCTTTCGGCTCAGGAGATACTTTCAATGGTTACAGGCATTGAAGGTTATGCGGAAATTGAACCCTATACGTTTTCAAATTTACCAGGTCCTCATATGACTCTTGAAAAAATGTTTGAGCTGTCTAAGTTTATAAAGGAACTTTTAAACCGCGAAGATATAACAGGGGTTGTTGTAACTCATGGGACGGATTCATTAGAAGAAACTGCTTATCTGCTTGATTTGACTCTTGATTCAGAAAAGCCGGTTATCGTTACAGGTGCTATGAGAAATAGTTCAGAGCTTGGATATGACGGTCCGCACAACCTTGCAGCTTCAATCTGCACGGCTATTTCTAATGAGGCAGTAGGAAGAGGCGTTCTTGTTTGCTTTAACAGCGAACTGCTTCTTGCAAGTGAAGTTACAAAGGCAAATTCTATGAGCCTTAACGCATTCCAATCTCCAAACGCAGGACCTATTGGAATTGTTGACAGCAATAAAGTAATATTCTATAGAGACACTAAAAGAAAACAGAGCATAGAAATTGAGAAAATTGACGCAAAAGTTGAACTTATTAAAGCAGTTGCAGGAATGGATTCAAGCTATATAAATTTCTGTATCGATAGAGGTATAGATGGATTTGTAATTGAAGGAATGGGCCGCGGAAATGTTCCACCTTTGATGGTTGATGGTATAATGAGAGCAATCGATAATAATATACCGGTTGTTGTTGTTTCAAGATGCTTTCAAGGAAGAGTTCTTGATTCCTACGGCTACCCTGGCGGAGGTAAAAACTTAAGAAACATAGGCGTTATTTTCGGCGACAATCTCCCTGGCCAAAAGGCAAGAATAAAACTTATCGTTGCACTTTCAAAAACAAGGAACCTTGATGAAATTAAAAAAATATTTGAAATGGAACTGTATTAATAGGTGACATTCACTTGATTTCTTGACTTCTTGATTTGTTTGTCAATTTGGACAAGAATTGCGCGATTGTAGCAAGTGTAATTATATAGGATAGCTTCTAAATCATTTCACGCATATGCTTAAGCTCAGGAGTCTTTCAAATAAAATTAAATAAGATAGCTTTTATAATCCGTGTGAATCCGTTCACATGGATTTTTTATGTGCGTGCTAAATATACATAATCTTATCATTAAAGTCCCGTAGTAGGTTGAATAGTGACGACGGTTAGTATAGGGAAAGAATATGCACCGCGACGTAATTTGAAAAATCAGAAAGCGGACTTTGGACTGAAATCTTACGGATAAATGATAAAAGACACTAATTGTAATGATATCAAGAAGTTTGCTTGAAAACTTCATATCCATGCTCATTGCAAAATCGAGCTTCTCATTAAGGACAATGGATTATGATAGCTTCAAAATAGCAGCAAATCAAAAATGCCCTAATATAGTTTAGAAGTTCACAAAAAAAGATATATACTGTATAATTACTATGGGTGATGATATGCTAAAAACGGGAGAAAGAGTTGATGATTTGCAACTTGAAAATTTAAGGATAATTCAAAACCCTGATTGGTTTTGCTTTGGAATAGATGCGGTTTTGTTATCTTCCTTTGCTTTTGCAAGGAAAAAGGAGAAGGTAGTGGATTTAGGAACCGGAACGGGGATAATTCCCCTTCTTATGTATGGAAAATACAAACCTAGCAAGATAATTGGAGTTGAGATACAAAGCCAAGTTGCAGAAATGGCAAGAAGAAGCATTGAGTTAAATAAATTGGAAGAAAAGATTGAAATTTATGAAGGTGACATCAAGGATTGCTTTAGAACGATTGGCATAAACTCATTTGATGTTGTTGTGTCTAATCCACCCTATAAAAAAAGCGATACGGGTCTTAAAAATCCAGAAGACAAAAAGGCAATTTCAAGGCACGAGATTCTAATTAATCTTGACGAACTCATTTTTTCTGCTTCAAGGCTTTTAAAGGGCTATGGCAGATTTTACATGATTCATCGTCCCGAAAGATTAAAAGATATTATAGTGGGGCTTAGCAACCATAAATTTGCACTAAAAAGAATTAGATTTGTGCATCCTAAGATTGATAAGGAGCCTAACATGGTTTTAATTGAAGCTGTAAAGGCTGGTGGAGAATTTTTGAAAGTAGAAAAACCGCTTTTTGTTTATGATGAAAATGGGAATTACACAGAGGAAGTTTTAAAAATGTATAATATGGGTGATAGATAGCTTGTTAAAATTGACAAACAAATCAAGAAGTCAAGAAATCAAGTGAATGTCACCTATGGGGAGGTAAAAATGGCAGGTTATATTTATCTTGTGGCAACGCCTATCGGAAATTTGGGCGATATAACATTAAGAGCGCTTGAGATATTGAAATCCGTTCATTTTATTGCAGCGGAGGATACAAGGCAAACATTAAAGCTTTTAAATCATTTTGAAATAAAGAAGCCTTTAATAAGCTATCATGAACATAATAAATACGAGAGCGGAGAAAAGATAATAAAAAGGGTTTTAGAAGGAGAGAGCATGGCACTTGTTACTGATGCTGGAACCCCTGGGATTTCTGACCCTGGAGAGGCTCTTGTCAAGATGGCAATAGAAAACGATATTAAAGTTTTTGGCATACCAGGTCCTACAGCATTTGTAAATGCTCTTATAGTTTCTGGGCTTAATACTTCTCGATTTGTATTTGAAGGTTTTTTGCCTGTTGATAAAAAGGGCAGGAGGGAAAGGCTGGAGGCTCTTTTGGATGAAGAAAGAACTATTATTTTTTATGAGGCTCCACATAAGCTTGAGAGAACATTAGAAGACCTTTACAAAACATTTGGAAATAGAAAAATTGCACTTTGCAGGGAGCTTACTAAAAAATATGAAGAAATAATAAGATGCACCTTAAAAGAGGCGATCGACACGTTTAAACAAAAAAAGCCTCTTGGTGAATTTGTGCTTATATTAGAGGGTCTTTCAAAGGAAGAAAAAGAAAAGAAAATGGAAGAAACTTTGAGCGAGATTTCGATTGAAGAACATGTAAAAAAATATATTGAAGAAGGATTTAGCAAGATGGATGCGATAAAAAAGGTTGCAAAGGAAAGAAATATTCCAAAATCTGAAGTTTACAAAATGGTGTTAGATATATAAAAAAGGCATGCAGTATGTATGGGGGGTAATCTGCATGCCTAAAGGGGATTATCTATCGTTTTTTAATTCGTTTAAGCAAACTTTGCAAATATTTTTGCCTTTGTAGTTTATTACATCCCTTGCATCTCCGCAGAATATGCAAGCTGGTTGATACTTTTTAAGTATTATTTGCTCACCATCTACGTAAATTTCAAGAGCATCCTTTTCACCAATTTCCAAAGTTCTTCTTAATTCGATTGGAATTACTATTCTACCTAGCTCGTCTACTTTTCTTACAACACCTGTTGATTTCATTATTTCTCCTCCTATCAACATTATTCGACATTTCTTAATTAAATAATAACAGTATTCCCATTAATAGTCAATATCTTAAATTGAAATTTTACTATAAATTTAAAGTTAATTTATTAACAATTTTAACGATTTACAAATTCATCATACGGTGTTATAATTATTATATGATAATAGTTATCAATAAAAATTGATTATTTTGAGGTGATTTTATGGCGGTTATTCAATTCTGCGAAAATAATTTTGCACATGGCACAGATACAACTGTAGAAAAGCTAAGACTTCTTGAAGGAGTTTCAGTTGAAGTGGCACCTTGCCTTGGTTATTGCGGCAACTGTGCAGCAGGACCATATGCACTTGTTGATGGTGAAATTATCGAAGCCGATAGTCCAGATGCTCTTTTCGATAAAATAAAAGAAATGATATAATTTTTAGGGGCTGTTGCACAAATATATTTAACTTATTTTGCCGCAGCCCCTAATTTATTATATACCTAATTCTTTACGCTTTTTTTCAATATGGTCAACGTATATTTTAACAGTTTTTTCAGCATCCATTTCTACAACAACTTTGCCAAGCCCTAATGTTTCGGTTGTTTCTGTAAGAGTCTTTACTACTAAATCGCTTCCTGTGATTGATGGAACTGGTGCAATGTGAACAAGCCAACCAAGGGCAACAGCTGTGCAGGCATCAGCAACAGCTTTTTGTTCTAGATATTCTGGTGCACCTATTACTAAAGGCAGTTTATTTGTATCTACTCCAAGTTCGTCAGCAATTTCCTTAGCTGTTTGTGTCATCTTACCTATGTCAACACAAGCACCATAGGTTAGAACAGGTGGTATTCCAAGCTGCTTGCAAACAGATTTTAAACCTTCACCTGCTTCATCTGCAGCATTAGGATTAGTAAGGCCAGTGTATTCCATAACAGATGATGTGCAGCCACCTGACAATACAAGTATATTATTTTCAATTAGTCCCTTTGTAATTTTAAATATATTGCTTCCTCCCTGACCATATCTTGCTGTTGTGCAGCCAACTATTGTTGCAATGCCTCTAATATTACCATTAGCAATTTGTTCAATTAATGGTTTGAAGCTGCCACCAAGCGCCTTTTTCACAGATTCAGTGCTAAATCCAACCATACATTCTGAAACGTGAGGTGGTATATATACCTTCCTGTTTTCAGATTTTCTATTTTTAAACGATTCAATTGCCATATTTAAAACCTTAGCTGCCTGCTCGCTCATTTTTTCCGGAATAAAATCTAGAGTTTCTGTTCCTTGAAGCTTTATTACAGGGTGTGAACTTACAAGCTTTGTTCCAAATCTTTTAGCATAGATTGGTAGGGTAGGAACCGTGCAGTTGTAGTCGAACATAAATAGATCTACAACACCTGTTGCAATAAGATATTCTTCTGACAGCCATTCTCCCTCTTGTCCTGTATATGCCTTTTGATTGTGAGTTCCTTGATAATTTATAAGCTGCTGACCTTCGCAAACATGACCTAGTATTTGGAATCCATCAGCGCCGGCATCCCTTGCTTTTTGCTGCCATTCATCTGTTGATGCAAGGTCGATTACCACGTGAGCAAGTAGAGGCATATGACCGTTTGTAATAATATTTATCGTATTTTCTTTTAGCAATCCCATGTTTTGCTTTTTCATTGCTATTTCTTGAGTTCCCATTAATATTTCCTGTAATATATCCAGCATGAAAAGTCCCTGATATTCGTTAGCAATACCAAGCCTTACGCTGTTTAAAAGAAATTCAACCGGGTCTGATGTAAAGTTTGTCATACATCTCGTCTGCGCATATGCTACCTCACTATAGCCTCCGCCAGGGAATAGGTCAAGTTTTCTCCAAAGCTCTTTGCGTTTTGCAGGAGCAAAGGCTTCAACAGTTTTTGAAGGAGTATGGAAGGGCGAATGTATATCATCCATAACCCAGTTTGCAAAATCAACTGCAAGCTGATTTGATGGTTTGTTAATATCAAGTCCAGCCATTTCAGCATATTTTTTAAGCTTTTCAGCATCTCTAATCTTAAGTCCACTTTCAGGGTGTTCTCCTGCAGCCTTTAATGTTCTTGCTGCCTGATGAGCATGGAAGATATTTGCTGATGTTCCTATTGTAACGTGTCTATACATAAAGTTTCTTGCAACCATTGTATGAGCATCTACTCCACAAACTCCCCTTGGAACCTTGGGACTTATTCTGCATGGTCCATTTGCACAAAGCTGACAGGAAAGTCCCTCTACACAGAATTTACATTGTATAGGCTGTTGCTGGCTGAATCTATCAAATACGTTTGTCATCCCAGCATTATGAACTACTTGATACATTTCACGCATTGCAGGGTCAATTATTACGTTTAACGGAAAGCCTTCCTTTGATTGATCATTAGTTTTAATATGTTCCCTCTGCCATTTATGCACTTCTTCCATAGGTGGGGATTTTTCAATTGATTCATAGTCTACATTAAGCTTGTTATGTATATCTTCATGTGAATTTGGGTCGTTAAATCCGCTGTCACTAAGGTGATATCCAAAGCTGTGAGTATCTCCGCTCATTCTTTTAGCACTTTCGGAAAATGATTTTTTTATATCGCTGTCACTCATTTACAATACCTCCCTTTCTTTATTCAAGTTTAGTTTGCAAAAAGCGCGAACTGTTTATTCATAAGTAATGATAAAAAATCTATTTTTTGAAAAAATATATAATTAAGGAGGCGAGGGCTTTTGAATATTGTTATTGTTGGAAATGGAATTGCTGCTATATCCGCGATAAAGGCCATTAGAGAAGAGGATTTGAAAAGCAATATACTTTTGTTTGGCGATGAAGATTTTTATCCATATAACAGAATAAGGCTATCAAAGGGTCTATTTGATAAATTAGAGGATGATAAAATATTACTGCAAAAAAAGGATTGGTATGATAAAAATGGTGTTGAGATAAATCTAAACACAAGGGTTTTATCTATTGATACCAACAATAAACTTATATATCTAGAAGACTGGAAGCCTATATCATACTACAAACTTTTGCTGGCAAGCGGTGCAAAAAATTATACCCCTCCAATACCAGGTATTGAAAAGAAAGGAGTTTATACATTAAGAACTTTAAAGGATGCAAAAACGATAATAGAAGGAATTAAAATGGCGCACAACATTATTCAAATAGGTGGAGGTATTCAAGGGCTTGAAACTGCCTGGATATTAAATCAGCATGGGAAGAAAGTAACTATAGTTGAAATTTCCGAAAGGCTTATGCCAAAACAGCTTGATGAAAAGTCATCTCAAATTGTAGAGAAGGCCATAAAATCATTTGGAATTGATATAAAACTTGGGAGGAACGTTGAGGAAGTATATGGTGATGAGCATGCAGAAGGTGTAATCTTGGATACAGGGGAAAAAATATCATCAGATATGATAATATACGCAACAGGTATAAGTCCTAATATAGATTATTTAGAAAACTCAAAAGTTATGTTTAACAAAGGAGTTATTGTAAATGAAAAAATGGAGACAAGTGCAACTGATGTATATGCAGCAGGCGATGTTGTAGAATTTTATGGGAATATATTTGGACTTTGGAATATTGCAATAGAACAGGGAAAGGTTGCTGGGTATAATATTGTTGGGAAGGATGCTAAATATGAACACATCGTTCCTGTTACAACATTAAACGCATTTAATTTATCATTGTTTTCTATGGGGATGGTTGAAGAAAATTTTGCAGATAATTCTATTGTAGAAGAAAGTGATGAAGGAAATTACAAACGGATTTTTATTAAGGACAATAAAATTGTTGGGGGGATAATAATTGGGGATACTAAAAAATCTCCAAAGATAAAGTCTGCTATTCAAAAAGAAATTGATTTAGGTAATTTAAATTTTGAAAATGTATCTATAGATTATATTATGGATAAACTTAAAATATAAAGTGTTTAAGGGGTGATAACATGCCAGTTATAAAGTTTTGTGAAAACAACTTTTCTCATGGAACTGATGAGGTTGTAGAGAAGCTAAAGACACTGGATGGAGTTGAAGTGGAAGTCGAATCCTGTCTTGGTTATTGCGGAGATTGTGCGGTGGGCCCATATGCGCTTGTAGATGATGAATTGGTGCAGGCCGATACAGCAGATGAGCTATTTGAAAAGATAAAGGAAATGATTTGAAACTAACATAAAAATTTGACTTTTATTAGTCCCGCAAATGATAGTGGCATTTATTAAAGATGCTACCTTCATTCATTGCGGGGTTTTTTATATTTAAAACTCTATCCCTTGTCCTAATTGTCAAACAAATCAAGAAGTCAAGAAATCAAGTGACAGGCACCAATTGGAAGGGTATAATTATTTTGAGGTGGTTTTATGGAGTTTGAAGCGCTAAAGCAAAAGCTAAATATATTGAATGAAAAGCTAAAAAATGAGTATGAATTCTTTAAGAATAACAAGATAGATGAAATTTTAGATAAAGTAAGTAGAAGGTTTGTTTTTAAAAGGTTAAGTGCAGATGAAATTTCAAATATTGCAACAGACGGAATAATAGGTGTAGATGGTTCTATTAACAATTATGGGGGAATTTATCCACATTACATTTCAATAGTTCAGGCGCTTGCAAAATCTACTTTAAACGAATCAAAGCTTATTCAGGATGTGTATGCTCCGTTGTTTGAAGAGGAGGATGGACAGCTTCAGGATGAGCAGCGAAGAAGGGCAAGGATGTCAAAGCTTGAGCTTGATGCTGCAATGCATGCAATCGAAAATTTTAAATCAAATATAATACTTATGGATGGTTCATTGATGCATTATGGAATAGACTGCCCTTTAGAGTGGCAGAAACTAAAGGATGCAGCGCTAAGAAATAACAAGATTATCATAGGAGTTACTGAAGAGGTTAAGACTAAGGACATTGGAAATATTATAAAAGAAGAGATAAAATATTCAAATGTTGTTTATGATAGAGAGGTTTTGTTTGGAATTTTACAAGAAGGAGAGGCTCTTGAATTAAACGAAAAGGTTAAGACAGAGAAAAAGCAAAAGGGAATTAGAACCATTTTTGCAAGGTTGTCGAGCGACCCCCAGGTTATTGGACTTGATTTTTTAGAAGAACAGTTTGACGAAGGATTTAAGCTATGCAATCTTTTATATACTTTAACTCCGAGGGAAGGAAGAGGAATTCCACTATGGCTCGACTTAGTAGATAGAGAGGTTAAGGTAACGGATGAAATGGTTAAGACTTTAATTGAGAGCACTATAGATAGGGGCATAAGAGAGAGAATTTTTAATCCTAAGAGAAGCAAAAGATAGGGGGAATTATGATGCAGGTTGCAGGAATTACAAATCAGCAGGAGATTTATGTAGTTTCAAAGGATAATCCTTTTAAGATTAATCAGATACTTATAATTGAAGATAAGATGCAGGGAATCTTAAGAGGTGAGGTTGTTGAAACTTCATCGTATAATAAATTTTTATCGCTAAATATAAACGGCGAGATGGCAGACAGGGAAGTTTTAAACTCTTTGAAAAATCTTGGATATGAAGTCGATGAAAACACTATATATATCGCAAAGGTGAGGCTAATAGTTGAGGCGAAATATCCAGTAGCTACTGGAAGTTTGGTTAGAGTTCCAAGCTTTAGTGAAGTCAGGGACCTTTTAGTCAGCGTAAATCCCGAAAACGGGCTTGTTCTTGGGGTTATCAAGTCAACGGAGGAGCTTAAAACTTCATTAGACCCAGTATTCGAGGATAAACTTTGCCTTTTTGAAAATGGCAATATACAATTGCAAAATGGAGTTCCGTTTGTATTTGATATAAAATCCATGAATCAATATCCGCATATTGGGATATTCGGAGGTTCCGGTTCTGGAAAATCATTTGGCATGAGGGTAATACTTGAAGAGATTATGAAATTAAATATTCCAACCGTTGTTCTTGACCCTCATTATGAAATGGATTTTTCACAAAGGAGCGGCCTTGATAGCAAGTATGCAATAGACTTTAAAGATAAGTTTGCCTGCCTTCAAATAGGAAGGGATATTGGAATTAAGTTTCAGGATTTAAATACAAGGGACCTTATAAACATAATCTCATCTGCTGCAGCTGGAACGCTTACGGATTCGATGGCAAATGTAATACAAAGTTTGCATGAATATAGAGATAGTTATTTAACATTTGAAAGAAGACTTAATCTTTTAAAAGAAGCCTTTGAAATAGGAAATGAAAATAAGATTAATAAACTTTTGCAGGAAGCACAAACTAAAGGTGAAAAGGAAAGAATAAGAGACCTTGAGGATATGCTTGAAGTTTTTAAAAAGAACAGCAGCATTCCAGCAGCATCATTAAACGGTGTTTTGTGGAGACTTCAAAGGTTATATAGAGACGGAATATTCACAAGCGATATAAGGCCTGTTGAAAACAATCTTTTAGCTGGTAAAACTGTAATCGTTCAGGGACCTATTAAGGTTTTAAACGTATTTTCCACCTATTTGATAAGCAATCTGTATTATAAAAGAAGGGAATACAGGGACTCGAAGCAAAGGGGAGAAGCTGCTGAGTTTTTCCCACCGTTTATTCTTGCATTTGATGAGAGCCATAATTTTGCACCTAAGGGTTACGAGACTCCATCCAAATCAATAATCAAGGAAATTGCACAGGAAGGAAGAAAATACGGGGTATTTTTAATACTTGCAACCCAAAGACCTGCTCTTTTGGATGAGACTATTACAGCACAGCTTAATACTAAAATAGTGTTTAGAACAGTCAGAGCCTCTGATATAGATATTATAAAAGAAGAGACTGACATAACTTCAGAGGAGGCAAAGCGTCTTCCTTATTTGACATCGGGTGATGCGTTTGTATCATCTGCTATAATAGGAAGGACAGTTGCTATAAGGGTTAGGATGGCGATGACTACTTCAAGCCATGGTGAAAACCCATTTGACGAGCTTGACGATATGATGAATAAAAAATACAGGGAAGCTTACGATAGGATTAAAAGGGTGCTGCCCATCATGCCTACTAAATTTATAAGCGTATTGGATGAAATAGGCTCTGATGTTGCACCAAATGTTGAGACTTTAAGAAATCTTTTGGATAACTTAGTTGATAAGGGATATATCGACTATAAAAAAACACCTCTTGGCGATATGTATGTTGCAAAGTAAATATTGTAAGACAGTTTGATATTTTAAAAGGGTGAGAAATATGGATAAGTTGAAAAGATTCTTTTCAGATAAAAAAGATTATGAAATCTATATAGTTGGGGGAGCTGTAAGGGATACTTTGTTAGGTATTGAGCCAAAGGATATAGATGTTGCGTTAGGTAAAAATTTTTATAACATAGCTGAAAAATTTGCAAATTTTTATGGAGGCTCGGTATTTTTAATGCACGACGATGTTGCAAGGGTTGTGTTAGAAGATAAGACCTATGACTTCTGTAAATTTAAGGGGGAGACATTAGAGGAAGACCTAAAAAGAAGAGACTTTACTATTAATGCTATGGCTATGGATTTGAGTGGCAATGTGATTGATGTTTTAGGCGGAAGACATGATTTAGAGAGTAAAATAATTAAACTTGCCTATGATGATGCTCTTTCAGATGACCCTTTGAGAATGCTGAGGGCATTTAGACTAAGAAGTAAAACTGACTTTAAGATTGATGAAGCTGTGCTTGAATTTATAAAAAATAATCATAATAGAATAAATGAATCATCAGGCGAGAGGATAATAGATGAGATATTCAAAATACTCGAGAGCAACAACAGCTATAAGTATTTGTTAGAGCTTGACGACATAGGTCTTTTATCAGAAATATTTCCCGTCTTTGAAAAGATGAAGCTTGTTGGAAAGTGTAAATACCATACTGTTGATGCTTTTACCCATTCTATGTATGCAATAAAAACATTTGAAGATATGATTGAGGATGTCTTTAAAACAAAGCACGGTGATGAAATTAAAAGCCATTTAGAAGAAAAACTATCAGGAGTAAAGAGATTAACCGTTTTAAAGCTTGCAACGCTTTTGCATGATATCGGAAAGCCTAAGGCATTTAGGCAAGAAGGGGATAAGATTACATTTAAGGGGCACGATGCAACCGGCTTTGATGAATTTAAAGAAATTGACAATAGATACAATTTTTCGAAGGAACAGAGGGATGTTTGTGTTTCAGTTATTAAGGGGCACATGAGAATTTTAGGGCTTTTTAAGACTGGAGCAAGCGACAGGGCACTCTTTAGGCTTATTAAAGATTTTGGGGAAAATATTCTGGATGTTATTCTGGCTTCTTTGTTTGACGTGACTGCAACAAGAAGGCTGCTAGACAATAGCAACGAAAAGGAAAGATATTTCAGCTTTTGCATGGAATTGATTGATAAGTATTATAAGAAGAAGAATGTCCCTACTAAGCTAATTAACGGTGATGATGTTATCAAACTTACAGGAAAAAAGGGTAAATTCGTGGGTGAAGTATTAGATGCTGTTCAAGAGGAAACTTTCCTGGGAAATATCAAGTCCCGCGACGACGCCATCGAATATGTAAAAAGGCTTTATAAGTGACATTCACTTGATTTCTTGACTTCTTGATTTGTTTGACAATTTGGACAAGAAGAAAAACTGTTTTTTACAAAATTCAAGCCGCAGGAATAGATTATAATATAGGTTGACAAAGTTGTGTATTTTAAATAATCATCAAAACCTAGTGGAAACTTAGAGTAAATTTTGAGCACTTCATATTTTCTGCAAGATTAAAGAATAAAACAAATTAGACTTTATAAGACCATCAAAAAACCAGGGAGCTGTCTTGTAAGTTGTAGATTCAAGACGGCCCTCAGGTTTAAATTCATACGCATTTAGATTTCACAGTATTCAGAAGTTACTTGTTTAAGTTTTGATTCATTCTGAATCCAAATCCGTTTGCTGCACCTCTGCCATAACCGTTTCTTAATCCCTGACCTCTACCTTGACCCATTCCCATTCCATGACCAAATCCTACACCATATTTTTGGCCAATTTTTGCAGTGCCTGTCCCATCACATGTAACCTGGTTATTTTTAATAGCGTTGTAGATTTCGTCAGCTTGGGCTTGAGTTAAAACTCCAGATTTTACTCTTTCATCAAGTAAAGCTTTCTTTTCCTTTAACATTTCCGCCTTAAACTCGTCTAGTTTTCCAGCCTCTTTTGCTATTGTGCCGTAGGTTTTACCTGATTGTCTTTCCTGATATAAAGCTTCAACGCTCTTTCCTGTAAGTTTTGACACGATGTCAACTGGTCTTGTTGCAGCATAGGCCATTGCTGTAGAGCCTATTAAAGTTGTAGCTGCAATTGCGATTGCAAATTTTTTCATTTTCATAAAATCAACCTCCTTGATTTACCTTATGCTTTAATTATGCCATTGAGTTATGTTGATATTGTGATTCAATTGTGTAGATTTGGTGAAGATTATTCAATGTGGAATTAAAATAGATTAAAATAAAATTGAGGTGGTATAATGGCAAATATTTTACTTGTTGAAGATGAGGATAGATTAAGAAAAGTTTTAAAGCTTTATCTTGAAAAGGAAGGTTTTAAGGTAGACGAAGCATCAGATGGAGAAGAAGCAGTCGATAAATTTTCAAAAGATTTTCACTCTATTGTTGTTCTGGATGTTATGCTTCCTAAAAGGGATGGCTGGAGCACATTAAGACAGATAAGGAAAATAAGCGAAGTCCCAGTTATTATGCTAACAGCAAGAGGAGAGGAAGAGGATAAGATATTTGGTTTTGAGCTTGGAGTGGATGATTATGTTGTAAAGCCTGCTAGCCCAAGGGAAATAGTTGCAAGAGTAAAGGCTATTTTGAAAAGGGTAAGCAAGAATAGCGATGCAATGCAAGAGAATTTTATAATAGATAAGGCTGCGAGGGAAGTTTTTATAATGGGTGAAAGGGTAGATTTGACACCAAAAGAGTTTGACTTATTGATTTATTTATATGAAAGGCCAAAAACAGCCCTCTCTCGAGAACAGATTTTAAATGGAGTATGGGGATATGATTATTATGGAGATTTAAGAACAGTTGATACACATGTGAAAAATTTAAGGGAAAAGCTTGGCGAGTATAGAGATTACATCGAAACTGTTAGAGGTGTTGGTTATAAGTTTGAGGTGAAAAAATGAAGGGAATAAGATTAAAATTATTGGTTTATACTAGCTTACTCCTGATGATACTTTTATTTGTCAATTATCTTTTACAAGGGAATTTGATTACAAGGTTTTATAATGCAAATGAGAGGGATAGGCTTGTTAATTATGCTCAGAAGATAGCTTCGTATTATAAAGAAGATATTGATAAAATGAAAGAAACTGCCTTAGGTGTAGCAAATACAGTTGGCGGACGAGTTAGCATATTTGACGAAAAAGGGAATATCATTTTTCAAAGCGGCAATTTTATGTTTGGAAGAACTGCTAAGATTGAATCACAGTATTTAGGTAAAATAATTGGTGGGGAGTTGGTTTATGCACAGGATGAAATAATGTTACGGCAGAGTCAGCTTTTAACTCTTGGATATCCAATAAAGAATGAAAATGTTAAAGGTGCAATTTTTATTCATATTCCATCTTTTACAGTTAAAAATGATGTTGCAAGACTAAAAGGTCAATTTACGGTTCTTTTAATAATTGCTATTATAATTTCAATACTTGGGGCAATTATATTAAGCAGCTCATTTACAAATCCAATTTTAAATATAAAAAATGCAGCGGAGAAAATTTCAAAAGGGGATTATGAAACTAGAGTTAATATAACCTCAAGTGACGAAATAGGAGAACTTGCAAAAACTATAAATGATATGGCAGTTAGCTTATCAAGAACTGAAAAGTTAAGGCGAGATTTTATTGCAAATGTGACTCACGAATTTAGAACGCCTCTTGGAATTATAAAGGGTTATGCAGAAGCGCTTTATGATGATTTAGTGCCTGAGGAGCAGAAAAAGGAATATATAGGAGCAATAATTGAAGAAGTTGAAAGACTTAATAAACTTGTAAATGAGAATTTGACTCTTTCAAAAATTGAATCAGGAAATATAACATTGAAAATGGAAACTGTGAATTTATTGGAGCTTTTGCAGGAGGCTATTGATAAGGTTAAAATATTGAAGGGAAATAGAGAGATAAAATTAGCTGGGGATTATGCTGAAATTGCTTTAGATGCAGAGTATTTTAAAATGGCGATTTTAAATATAATTAGCAACTCAATAAAGCACACGGGTGATGATGGCAAAATTGAAGTGAGGCTCATTAAGGATGACAATATTAAGATTAGCATCAAGGATGATGGTGAGGGAATTGACAATGAATATCTTCCATATATATTTGAAAGATTTTATAGAGCAAAGGAAAAGGGAGTCGGAGGACTTGGCCTTTCAATTGCAAGGGAAATTATAAGACTTCATGGAGGGGAGATTTTAGTAAAAAGTGAGGTTGGAAAGGGAACGGAGTTTTTAGTGCTTTTAGATATTATTTGAATTAAGTTTGTGTTCTTACTGTGAATATTGAAAAAAGATGGTGGTTTTAATAATTATAAGGGCTATCACACTTGCTTTTTGCAAATGTGATAGCCTTCTTTTATGATGCTTTTCTTGCTATTTTAGCAGGTATATTTAAAGTATATTCATCATCGAATTCAGCTATATTAAACCTTGAGGCAGAGCCGTCGGTTTCTGAAATCCAGATATAATACTCAATCTTAATTCCATCAAGATATTTTGTATTCTCGTGGATAATTTTTCCGTATTCATTGAACCACTTTAAAAGGCTTTCCTTTGGGATTTTTTTAGATATTGAGAATATTTCAAGTCGCTGCATAGAAAGATTAACAAGTGGGAATTTTTTGTTAAGATCTGCATATCTTATCTTGAAAAAGTTTAGATTATCGAAATATTCAACATGTCTTTGATTTTTTTGTGAATAGAGCTCATAAACCCCGCAGAAGTTTCGCCTTAGAACCATTAATGCTTCGTTGATTTCAACGTTAATGCTTTGTCCTTTTTTGAGGCTCTTGACTTCGTTTGGTTTATAAATCATCCTCATCTCTCCTTTATATAAAATAGGAACCAAGATGAAAAAATATTCTGTAACTTCATTATAACACATAATTATTAAAATGTGTAAAGTTTTTGTTAAAAATATAAGTATATTTTGTATAATATCGAAAAGTAATTAGTAAATAGATATTATAATTCACTTTTAGTTAAATTATGTTTAGTAATAGAAAGATAAAGTTCATTTGTTTTGAAGGTAATATTAAATGAAATGAAGAATAAAGCATGAATTGTTTGATTACAACATATTAATAATGTCTGCGGCATAATATGTATTGATTTTTAAATTGACAAACAATTCAAGAAGTCAAGAAATCAAGTGAATGTCACCAATGGGGGTGGGGGAATGGTTAATAGGATATGGTTTTTCATGATATTTTTAGGGATAATTTCATTTGTGATAAAGGGAAACGGGCAGGAGCTGATGAGCGCGATTACAGAATCGGCACAGCGCTCGACAGAGTTGTTGATTGCTCTTTTAGGAATAATGGCGTTTTGGTCAGGTGTCATGAGAATCTGCGAAAAAAGCGGAATAATTGATGTAATTGGAAGGATATTGAGTTTACCGCTGCGATTCATTTTTCCAGGGCTTTATCAAAGGTCGAGAACTGCATTTTTTAATATTATGATGAACATAACCAGCAATATGTTTGGGCTTTCAAATGCAGCAACACCATTTGGACTTAAGGCTATGGAGGAGCTGCAAAAAATAAATCCAAATAAAGATACGGCGTCGAGCTATATGATTACTTTTTTGATAATAAACTCAGCTTCCATTCAGTTTATTCCCTCAACGGTCATATCTATTAGGGCAGCGATGGGGTCAAAAAATCCATCAGATATAGTTGCTCCAACGATAATCACCTCCATAATTGCGTTAATAATAGGTCTTGTTTTAGATAAAATTATTGATGGGCGATTTAATAAGATTAGCAATGTAAAATTGACAAACAATTCAAGAAGTCAAGAAATCAAGTGAATGTCACCAATGGGGGGATATGTATGCTTTTTGTGCCTATATTTTTGATTTTGGTTGTGACTTTTGGGTATATTAAAAGGGTAAACGTGTTTGATGAATTTGTAGCAGGGGCAAGGGATGGGTTTTTGACTGTTTATAAGATAGCACCGTATCTTTTGACCATGCTGTTTGCGATAGATGTGTTTAGAAGGTCAGGGGCTCTTGATTATTTGATAAATTTTTTAATGCCGATTACTAATATTTTGGGTATTCCAAAGGGCGTGCTTCCTATGTTTATTATAAAGCCCCTTTCGGGGAGCGGATCGCTTGGGCTTTTGACGGATATTTGCAGAAATTTTGGTGTGGATTCAATTGAGGCAAAGATTGCTGCAGTTATGATGGGCTCGACGGAGACTATTTTTTATACTTTGACGGTTTATTTTGGAGTGGTGGGTATAAAAAACACAAGGCATGCAGTTTTGGTAAGCCTTTTAACTCATGTAGTTGCAACGATAATAGCAGTGAGGCTGGTGTTTTAATCAATAATAAGTATTTCAATTTTGTAAAAAATGGTTTAGAATAGTAAATGGGCATTATTAGATAAAAAATGCAATAACTAAGGAGGCGGTTTTGTGAAGGATATGACACAGGGGAGCGAAGCAAAACATATTTTACTGTTTGCGCTTCCAATGCTTTTGGGGAATTTATTTCAAGCTTTATATAATACTGTTGATAGCATATGGGTTGGACAAATTGTTGGAAGCAAAGGTCTTGCAGCGGTTGCTGTAAGCTTCCCAATAATTTTTATGCTTATATCACTGGTTATGGGGCTTACCATGGGAACCACCATTATAATATCCCAATACTATGGTGCAAAGGATATGGACAATGTTAAAAAAACAATCGACAATACATTGTTGATGCTAATAGTTGCGTCGATATTAACTACTATAATAGGGCTTATTTTTTCAAAACCTATACTTGTTTTAATTGATACTCCTGCTGAAATTTTGAAGGATTCAATTGTTTATCTTAATATAATGTTTGGCGGAATGATATTTTTATATGGTTATAACGGACTGAGTGCTATTTTAAGAGGGATGGGGGATTCAAAGACTCCATTATATTTTCTAATTATAGCAACTGTTGTTAATATAATACTCGACCCTATTTTTATATACATACTAAAGCTTGGAGTTGCAGGGGCAGCTTATGCTACAGTTATTTCGCAGGCTATATCATTTGTTCTTGGATACATCTATCTTTATAGAAAACATGAAATTTTCAGGGCAAAATTAAATGAATTAAGGTTTGATTCTCAAATTATGAAGCTTATATTTAAAATAGGCTTTCCCATGGCAATTCAGCAGACTCTTGTTTCGGTTGCTGGAGTGTTTCTAAACGCCATTATAAATAGATTTGGAGCAAACGCAATGGCAGCGTTTGGGGCTGCATCAAGGGTTGAATCCTTTGTGTTTATGCCATCAATGAGCATTGCGATGTCGGTTTCATCCTTTACAGGGCAAAATCTTGGTGCAAAAAAATTGGACCGAGTAAAGCGCGGCTTTAAGGCAGCTCTTCTTATAGGACTTGTTATATCGATATTTACATTGTTTATAACCCTTGGCATACCAAAGTATTTGATAATGATGTTTATTAAGGATAAAGAAGTTATAGCTTTAGGAGTCCAATACCTGAAAATACTTGGAATGTTCTACTTTGCATTTACATTCATGTTTGTTGCAAACGGAGTTGTAAGAGGCTCTGGCGACACATTTGTTGCGATGCTCATAACACTCGTTGCCCTCTGGTTTGTTAGAATACCTCTTGCCAACATATTATCAAAATCTATGGGCCTTGTTGGTGTCTGGTATTCAATTGGCATAGGCTTTTTGGTGGGCATGACATTAAGCTTTTCCTACTACTTCAGTGGTCGCTGGAAAACCAAGGCTATTGTTAAGTGACATTCACTTGATTTCTTGACTTCTTGATTTGTTTGTCAATTTGGACAAGATTAGCTTTTGGGCAGTGGCAATGTCAAAATTTTATTAAATAAATGCTGCAATTAATTTTTAAATTGTTTGTCGAGATGGAGCTTGGCTAAATTAATTATTTATTTTCAGAAAACGCTTGACGAAAGAAAATTGGAATCAAATTTTAAATATTTAAGAAGCAATTCGGGAAAAATAATCTTGGTGATGATTATGATTATTCTATCCCGTGCTGCTTCTTTTTTTATTGATTACATTATTTATGCAATAGTTTATTATTTTCTTTTAAAGCTTGGCGTCTTGGGTTTTGTTATTGCAAACGCTATGTTTTTTTTATATAAAGTTTTAAGCTGCACATTTTTAGGAAGCACCTTTGGCATGAGACTATTGAACTTAAAACTTAAAAACAATTCCTTTTTAAATTGCCTAAAAAGAGAAATATACAGAATTGCATCAGCTTTTTATTATATCGGATATTTATATGCCTTTTTTGATAAAGACAGAAGATGTCTGCATGACATTGCTTCAAATACATATGTTACATATAACGAGGAAATTGAAGTAAAAAAAGATAAACGCCTATTTTATGCAATAAATATTTTGTTTATTATCTCACTAATAAAATTTTCATCAAATTTTGTATTCAATGAGATTGGGCTTATCGGGCTCAAAAAGGTTGCAGTATCAGACGAATATTTCCAAAGTTTTGATGGGGATAATCTGCTCAGCCTTACCCAGGATGAGTTATACTTAAAAACCCTTGGAAGAAAATACACTGCGGTTGTTGACATGAACGGCAAAAGACAGCTTGTTCGCCTCTCAAACAAGCTAAGATACAGCGAATTCTTCAAGCTAAACATTGTTGATAAAAAAATAGTGGGTGAATTTCTTTTCAGGATTGATTTGCCCCTTCAATATATATCAAGCGTTAATTTTAGAGGAAAATTAGAAATAGTTGGGGTTTCACCCAATGGTGATATTGTGCTTATCGATGAAAATGGGAAAATAGTCTCAAAGGATAAGCTTAATAATTTCGATATATTCATGTTAAAATGCGGTAAGCTGGATGAAGATGATTTTGATGAGGCAGTATTGCTTGATAGAAACGGCAATGTTCAGGTGTATAAATATCAAAACGGGTTGAAACTCATCTACAGCGGCAAAATGGGGGAGGACATAATACCACAATGCTTTTATGTTGATAATGGAATATATGTTGTAACAAAGGCGGATGAAAGAAACATGTTTTATTATTATAAATTCCTGGAAGGCAGGTTTGCATTTCAATATAAAAAGGACTTTAAAAAAAATGGAATAAACAACATATTTAAGTTTGGTGATGGGTTTATAGTTTCGAGCATATACAGAAACAATATGTCCCTTAAAATAGGGAAGATACAAAAGATGGAAGTTTATGATAAAAATCTTAAACTAAAACAAAATTTTGGAAACAGAAGAGCCCGTCTTTATGCATATTATGTCCGAAACGTAGAGGATGTAATCGACATAGACGGAGACGGCAGGGATGAAATTATATTAAAAGCTGTTGGAAGCGACGACGTTTACGGCCAAGGCTACATCGTAGAAGTGTATAAATAGGTGACATTCACTTGATTTCTTGACTTCTTGATTTGTTTGTCAATTCGGTCAAGCTGTTGTAATAAATAATTTGCAAATGAAGCTTTAAAATCAAAAAAGTTTAGTGAAAAATAAAATTGGATATTGACGAGTGAATAAAATAAGTTTTATAATTATATTAACCACCCCCCATAGGGGAGGGGCTAAGGGAGGGATAAGATTGCACAAAAGAGATGAAGCAGCGAAATATTTAAGAACTGCAAAAGGACAGATTGAAGGAATACTTAAGATGATAGATGAGGGAAGATACTGCGTGGATATATCCACACAAATTATCGCAGCACAATCGCTTCTTAAAAAGGCTAATATGCTTATTTTAAAGGACCACTTGAACAACTGCGTTAAATTAGCTTTCATGCATGACCAGGCAGAAGAAAAGGTAGATGAGATAATCGATATTATGGAAAAATTATTAAAATAGTAAATGTCAGGAGGCGTCACTATGGAGAAGATGCTTAAAATTGGAGGGATGACCTGTGCAGCTTGCGCAAGGGCAGTTGAAAGGGCATCGAAAAAGGTTAGTGGAGTTGAAGAGGCAAATATAAATTTTGCTGCTGAAAAGCTCTATGTAAAGTATGATGAGGCAAAAACATCGGTTGATGAAATAATAAAGGCGATTGAAAAGGCAGGATACTCTGCGGAAGAGGAAAAATCAACAAAGGAAGTTACAATTGGAATTGGCGGGATGACATGTGCATCCTGTGTTAAGGCAGTTGAGTTTTCGGTAAGAAGGCTCAAAGGCGTTGTCAAAGCGGAGGTTAATTTTGCTGCCGAAAATTTGTTTGTCGAATATGACCCAACAAAGGTAAGGCTCACTCAGATAAAAGAAGCAATAAAAAAGGCTGGATATGAACCGCTTTCAGAAGAGGACAAGTCTATCGACAAAGACCAGGAGAGAAAGGAAAGGGAGGCAAAAACTCTTTTTAACAATTTTATAATTTCAGCGATTGCTACTGTTCCTTTGCTTATAATCGCAATGGGACATATGATGGGGCTCAAGCTTCCTAAAATAATTGAAGCACACGAGTATCCTTTGAACTTTGCATTAATTCAGCTAGCTTTAGTTATACCCTCGTTATACGCCGGAAGAAGGTTTTATATCGTAGGATTCAAAAGCCTTATAAAGGGTGCACCCAACATGGATAGCTTAATTGCAATAGGGACCTCTGCTGCAGTTATATATGGATTATTTGCAACATATCAAATATCCAACCTGAATACAGAATACGCAAAGGACCTTTATTTTGAATCTGCGGCGACCATTATCACTTTAATTCTTCTTGGAAAATACCTTGAGGCAAAGACGAAGGGAAGAACAAGTGAGGCAATTAAAAAGCTTGTAGGACTTCAGCCCAAAACGGCAACAATTATTCAGGATGATAAAGAGATGACAATTCCAATTGAAGAGGTTGAAGCAGGCGATATAATTATCGTAAAGCCGGGTGAAAAAATACCTGTTGACGGAGAAATAATTGAAGGTGAAACAAGCATTGACGAATCGATGCTAACAGGCGAGAGCATACCTGTTGATAAAAAATCTGGCGATAAGGTTTTTGCAGCAACGATAAATAAGAATGGGTATATTAAGTTCAAGGCGACAAAGGTAGGAAAAGATACAGCCCTTGCACAGATTATAAAGCTTGTTGAAAGGGCACAGGGTTCAAAGGCGCCTATCGCAAGGATGGCGGATATTATCTCTGGCTACTTTGTTCCAATAGTGATTGCTATTGCTATATTAACATTTATAGCTTGGATGATAGCTGGAAAGGGCTTTATCTTCTCGATGACAATATTTATAGCAATACTTGTTATCGCTTGTCCATGTGCTCTAGGACTTGCCACTCCAACTGCAATAATGGTTGGTTCAGGAAAAGGTGCAGAAAACGGAATTCTTATAAAAACAGGAGAGGCGCTTGAAACAGCCCACAAAATTCAGACTATAATTTTTGATAAAACAGGAACAATAACTGAAGGAAAACCAAAGGTTACTGACCTTTATGCTATTGATTTGCATGAGAATGAAGTTCTATCTATTGCTGCATCCTGTGAAAAGGCATCTGAGCACCCGATAGCACAGGCTATTGTTAAGGGAGCAGAAGAAAAGGGGCTAAACTTATCAAATGTTGAATCATTTACTGCCGTTCCAGGACATGGAATTAAAGCTTCAATTGAACAAAGAGAAATATTGATAGGTAATAAAAAACTTATGGAATCAAATGGCGTGGATGTATCTGTTGGTCAGGCTAAGTTTGAGGAATATGCAGAAAACGGCAAAACGCCGATGTTTATCGCAATGGATAAAAAGCTTGTTGGAGTTATTGCTGTTGCAGATGCACCAAAGGAGAGCAGTAAAGAGGCTGTAAGAAAACTTCACGAGCTTGGAATAGAAGTTATTATGCTAACAGGTGATAATAGAAAAACTGCCGCTGCTATTGCAAGGGAAGTTGGAATAGACAAGGTTCTTGCAGAGGTTCTACCGCAGGATAAGGCAAACGAGGTTAAAAAGGTTCAGGAAGGCGGCAGAGTTGTTGCAATGGTTGGTGATGGAATAAACGATGCACCTGCGCTTGTTCAGGCGGATGTCGGAATTGCAATAGGCTCAGGAACAGACGTTGCAATCGAATCTGCTGATATAGTTCTGATGAGGAACGATTTATTAGACGTTGTAAAGGCAATAAGGCTCAGCAAGGCTACCATAAGAAATATAAAGCAGAACCTGTTCTGGGCGTTTTTCTACAACGTAATAGGAATTCCAGTTGCAGCAGGAGTTTTAACATTATTTGGAGGGCCAAGGCTCAATCCAATGATTGCTGCAGCAGCTATGAGTTTAAGCTCTGTTTCAGTAGTAGCCAATGCTTTAAGGCTTAGAAGATTTAGGTGACCATGTCCAAATTGACAAACAAATCAAGAAGTCAAGAAATCAAGTGAATGGCACCAATGAAAAGGAGGTGATGTTATGAAGAAGAAGCTGAACATAGAAGGCATGACCTGCAACCACTGTGTAATGCATGTTAAGAATGCTCTTTTAGAAGCAGGGGTTGATGTTTTAGAGGTTAATCTAAATGGAAAATATGCTCTTGTTGAAGGAGAAAACCTTGACGATGCAAAAATGAAAGAAGCAGTTGAAGATGCAGGATATGATGTAGTATCAATAGAAAATATGTAATGGGCAGCCTAAGGGCTGCTCTAATCATATAAAGTAATTTACCATAAGGGGGTATAATCATGAAAAAGATATTTTTAGTTTTAACGCTTGCTATTTCATTGCTATTATCAGCATGTAGTGCAACCGATGTTGTTGGAAAAAACAGCAAGAGCTCATTCAAGAAGTTGTATGAAAAAAACGTTGATAGTATAGGTTTTGTTTCAAACAAACAAAGATTTGTATTCAGCTTGCCTTCAAATGAAACATTTGAGTGGGGAACAAATTTTAAGGGAAATAAAAGCGATATTGTTTTTGAAGTTGATGCCACTCCATTTATAAATGCAGGACTTGATACAAACAAACTGCCAGAATATATTAAATATGATGGAAAAAAGTTAATATTCAATTTTGATATAAGCGAAAATGATATTAAATCCGACCAAAAGGATGGCGCTGTAACATTTTCAAGCATAATAGACAAGCACAGGGATTTAATAGGCTATCATGAAGAATTGCAGCATTTTGGTCTAACACTAAAAGAAGGATATAAAGTAGAGTGGGCAAAAGATGTTGATACAAACGATAAGGATTTAGTTTTAATATTAAATCCAGGCGAATTAAAGGAAATGGGTGTTGATGTAAATAAGGTAGAAGGATGGACCTTTACTAAAATGAAAGAAATGGATAAAGAGGTTGAATTGCTGCTTAAGCCATTTGATCTTAAGTAAAACAGTTGACAACATACTATATTTTGTATAAACTTGTGAATAAATAGCATAATATAAATAAAGCTGTGAAGGAAAGAGTAGCACATAGAGCATTCAAAAGAGAGCCGGGGAAGGTGAAAGCCGGTAGTGCAAAGTGTGTGAACATGGCTCCGGAGCTTGTTTGCTGAAGCTTAGTAGGCATTCACGGTTTATCCGTTATCTTCAGGTTATCGATTAAACCTGCTAAGGCTTGAGTCGTGAGGCTCGAGCGAATTAGGGTGGTAACGCGGCACCTCGCCCCTAAACCGGGCGGGGTTTTCTTTTTGAGTGACATTCACTTGATTTCTTGACTTCTTGATTTGTTTGTCAATTTGGACAAGGAAACAATTTAAACTTTGTGTTAAAAACTATGTTTATTGTCAACCATTAAACAATACATCAATAAATCAACATTATCATATAATTTTTTCTCGCGACTATTATCAGTAATAAAAAAGGAGGAGCGCTATGAAGGGTAAATATTATATAACAACACCAATCTATTATCCAAGCGATAAGCTGCACATAGGCAACACATATACTACTGTTGTTGCTGACGCGCTTGCAAGATTCAAAAGATTAAATGGCTACGATGTTTTCTTCCTAACTGGAACAGATGAGCACGGCCAAAAGATTCAAAGGATTGCAGAGAAAAAGGGAGTTACACCTAAGGAATATGTTGACAAGATAGTGGCATCTATAAAGGATTTGTGGAAGCTTATGAACATATCCTACGACAAGTTCATAAGAACAACCGACGATTATCACATAAAGGCTGTGCAGGATATTTTCAAAAAGCTATACGATAAGGGAGATATATACAAAGGCTACTATGAAGGATGGTATTGCACGCCATGTGAATCCTTCTTTACCGAAACACAGCTTGTGGATGGAAAGTGTCCGGACTGTGGAAGAGAAGTTGAGTGGACAAAGGAAGAGGCATACTTTTTCAGGCTCTCTAAATATCAGGATAAACTACTTAAATACATCGAAGAACATCCAGATTTTATCTTGCCTGAAAAAAGAAAGAACGAAATGATAAACAACTTCATAAAACCAGGGCTTGAGGACCTTTGCGTTTCAAGGACATCCTTTACATGGGGAATTCCAGTTTCATTTGACGAAAAGCATGTTGTGTATGTTTGGATAGACGCTCTATCAAACTACATAACAGCGCTTGGATATGGAAGCGATGAAAAATCATTATACGAAAAATACTGGCCAGCAGATGTTCATCTTGTTGGAAAGGATATAGTAAGGTTCCATACAATAATTTGGCCAATAATGCTAATGGCGCTCGATATTCCACTGCCTAAAACGGTATTTGGTCATGGCTGGCTTTTGGTTGACGGCGGTAAGATGTCTAAATCAAAGGGAAATGTTGTTGACCCGGTTATATTATCCGAACATTTCGGTGTTGATGCAGTAAGATACTACCTTTTAAGAGAAATTCCATTCGGTTCAGATGGAAACTTCACAAGCGAAATGTTCATAAAAAGGATTAACTCCGACCTTGCAAATGATTTAGGAAACCTTGTTTCAAGAACTTTAACCATGATAGAAAAATACTTTAAGGGTGAGCTTAGAAAGGGAAAATTTGAAGGGGAGTTTGACGAAGATTTAAGAAGGGTTGCACTTGAAGTTCCAGTTAAAGTTGAAAAACTTATGGATGATTTAAAAGTTTCAGATGCACTTGAAGAAATTTGGACCCTAGTCAGACGTGCAAACAAATACATCGACGAGACAATGCCGTGGGTTCTTGCAAAGGATGAGGAAAACAAGGATAGGCTTATGGGAGTTCTATACAACCTAACCGAAGCTATAAGAATTGTATCAATACTTATTTCTTCATTCATGCCATCAACATCGGTTAAGATAAACGAGCAGTTTGGATTTGAAGGAACTATTTTAACTTGGGAGAAGGCGCTCGAATTTGGAGCTGTTGATGCTCTTTTAGTTAAGAGGGGCGATATTATGTTCCCGAGAATAGACGTTGAGAAGAAACTTGAGGAGCTTGAGAAGTTGAATCAGCAGAAGGAGGCAAAGAAGATGGTGCCGATTAAGCCAGAGATTACAATCGACGAATTTGATAAGATAGATTTAAGGGTTGCAAAGGTTTTAGAGGCCGAAAGAATTAAAGGAGCGGATAAGCTGCTTAAACTTAAAGTTGACCTTGGAGGAGAAGAAAGACAGGTCGTTTCTGGAATTGCAAAATATTATGAACCAGAAAAGCTTGTTGGAAAGAATGTAATTCTTGTAGCAAATCTAAAGCCTGTTAAATTAAGAGGAGTAGATTCATACGGAATGATTCTTGCAGCATCTACTGAGGATTACAGCAAGCTCGTTCTTGGAACTGTTGATGAGGATATCGACGCAGGAAGCCAGGTGAAGTAATTTAAAAGATTTGTTTTAATATATAAATCCCATGAAATGATTATAAGGTTAAAAAAATCATTTCGTGGGATTATATACACTATATCCCTTATAGTAAGGTGCCACATTAGAGTTTGTTTAATACTAAGGAGAAGTTGATGACATTGATTATTGCTATAGTAATTCCATTAGTGTTTTCCATCAGTATAATTATAAATATTGATATGGATGTTAAATTAATAAGTGGAATATAAATTGTCAAACAATTCAAGAAGTCAAGAAATCAAGTGAATGTCACCAATGGAGGTGTAGTTATGTTTGATTCGCATGCACATTATGACGATAGAGCGTTTGATGAGGATAGGGACGAGGTTATTAGAAAAATACAGGAAGCAGGGGTTACAAGGGTATTGAACTGTGCTTCAAGCATAGAATCCTGTTATTCAACAATAGAACTTACAAGAAAACATGATGTTTTTTATGGGGCGGTGGGTGTTCATCCAGAGTTTAGCCGCGATGTGAATATTAATTTAATAGGGGATTTGTCCAAAAATGAAAAGATAGTGGCAATAGGAGAGATTGGGCTTGATTATTACTGGGACTATGATAGAACTATGCAGATGAAGGCATTTAGGGAGCAGCTTGACCTTGCAAGGCAGCTTGATATGCCTGTTGTGATTCACAACAGGGAAGCCCACGATGACACTTTAAGGGTTCTAAAGGAGTTTAAGGGACTAAGGGGAGTATTGCACTGCTATTCAGGAAGCCTTGAGTTTGCAAAGGAATTTGTAAAGCTTGGATACTCTTTGGGTTTTACAGGAGTTGTTACATTCAAAAACGCTAAAAAGGCAGTTGAGGTGGTTCAAAACATTCCTCTTGAATATATATTAGTAGAAACAGATTGTCCATACATGGCACCTCATCCGCACAGAGGGGAGAGAAACGACTCATCCCTATTGCATTTTATAATTCAAAAGATTGCAGAAATAAAAAATATAAGCTTTGAAGAGGCGAAGAATAAAACTTATAAAAATGCAGCAGAATTATTTCGTGTATAAAACAATTTAAAATTGTATAAAATATAAAAAGAGGCAAAAAATATATGGATATAAATGGAAAATAGTGATATAATATACATATCCAAATTTTGCCTTGCAAAAAATATTATAATAAATTAAAATTAAAACATTATAACCTCTTTTCAGGGATAGGGAGAAAAGCGGACTTATCAATATTTTATTCATAAAAAATTCAAAATTTGACAAATTATGTCGAATGGTTTATAATTTCAAAAGTCCCGATACCCCATGAAAGGAGGCATGCAAATGCAAGGGATTAGACTCAACAAAGCCCGGGCAATAGCACTCGCCGTGCTTATTTTTATCACACTATTTACAATAAGCACTTTGGCTGAGAAGAAAGTGACTGTTCTTGTTGACGGCAAGATTAAAACATTCAAAACCCATTCAAGAACGGTTGGGGCACTACTTAAAGACAATGGAATCAACATAGGAGAAAAGGACATAGTTTATCCTAATATAGACAGCAAAGTTAAAAAGGACATGACAATCTCAATAAAAAGAGCAGTTCCTGTTACAATCAAAGTTGACGGCAGGGAACTAAAGGTAAAATCAGCCGAAGAAACGGTTGAAAACCTTCTAAAGAGCGAAGGGATAATTCTAAATGAAAAGGATAAGGTTTATCCTAAACTAAACTCATTAGTTTCTCCTAATTTGGAGGTTAAGGTGACGAGAGTAGTCGAAACGACTATACTTTCATCTAAAATTATCCCTTACAAGGTTGTAAAAAAGCCTAACTTTGATATGTTAAAGGGAACAAGCAAGATAATCCAAAACGGCTCCGATGGAATAATCGAAGTAGCCACAAAGGTAGTCTACGAGGATGGTAAAATGATATCATCCAAGAAAATTGGAGAAACAGTCAAAAGAAAGCCAATAGATAAAATAATTTCCGTTGGGACACTTGGATTTTTTACCCCATCAAGAGGTAGCGAAGCAGTTGCCTATGTAAGAAAGCTTACTATGAAGGCGACAAGCTATACTGCAAGTTTTGAGAGCACCGGAAAACGTCCGGGAGACCCTGGTTTTGGAATTACTGCCACAGGAACAAGGGCAAGAAGAAACCCAAACGGCTACTCAACAGTTGCAGTTGACCCAGATGTTATACCTCTTGGAACGAGACTCTATATCGAAGGATATGGATTTGCTATTGCTGAAGACGTTGGCGGAGGAGTAAATGGAAACAAAATAGACCTTTACTTTGAGCCCGGGACAAAGGAATTTAGAAATTGGTATACTAAATATGTGGATGTTTACATCCTAAGATAAGGCAGAGCAATCTGCCTTGTTTTTTTTGTAAATCACAGCATTTTGACTTTTCAACATTTTATTATTATATTATTTTTAGGAAAACTTGATTTAGGCTTTGTTTGGATGCATATACAATGATTTTACAGGAGGCAAAAATGATAAAAGAAGTAATAATAGTCGAAGGCAAGGGAGACCTTTTGGCGGTCAAAAGAGCAGTAGACGCAGACTGCATTGTAACGAGCGGCTTTGGGATAAATAAAAAAATATTGGATGAGATTAAAGGTGCATATGAAAAAAGGGGAATAATAATATTTACGGACCCTGACTTTTCGGGAGAAAAGATAAGGGAAAAGTTGTCCAAAATATTTCCTAAGGCAAAGCACGCTTTTCTGCCCAGGGAATTTGCCATGAAGGATGGGGATATAGGCATCGAGAATGCATCAGTTGAATCCATTATAGAGGCTCTTTCTAAGGTAAAGACTGAGGTGGATGTATCAAGAAATGAGTTTACATACGATGACCTTTTGAAAAACAAGTTAACTGGGTTTGAAAATTCTGCACAGCTAAGGGATATATTAGGCAAAGAGCTTGGAATAGGCCACTGCAACGCAAAGACATTTCTAAACAGATTAAACAGATACGGAATAACAAGGGAAGAGTTTCAAAATGCCCTTAAAAAATTGAGGTGAAATAATGGGAATCAAATCAAAAACAATGGACATAGTTAAACATTTTGAATTTAAGTTCAACAAGAATCTTGGACAAAACTTTTTGATTGACGAAAATATTTTAAATAAGATTGTTGACGCAGCTGAGCTGAATGAAAATTCAAGCGTTATAGAAATAGGCCCTGGGATTGGAACACTAACGCAGGAGATGGCAAAAAGGGCCAAAAAGGTTATTGCAATTGAGATAGATAAAACGCTTATTCCAATTTTGGATGAAACTCTTGCAAATTATCCAAATATAAAGGTAATTAACGCCGACGCTTTGAAGGTTGATTTTAATGAAATAATCGAAAAGGAGCAGCTTGACAATGTTAAGGTTGTTGCAAATCTACCCTACTATGTTACGACTCCAATAATTGCGAAGATACTTAACGAAGGTGCAAAAATTAAATCCATGATTATTATGATTCAAAAGGAAGTGGCGGACAGAATAGTTGCAAAGCCTGATACAGATGAATACGGGACTTTGTCGCTGCTATGCCAGTATCACTGCGATATTAAAAAGGTTGCAAAGGTGAGCCAAAACTGTTTTGTGCCACCTCCTAAGGTTGAGTCGGCTGTTATAAGACTGGATGTATTGGACAAGAAAAGAGTGGATGTTGAAGATGAAAAACTGTTCTTCAACATTATAAAAGCTGCATTTAACATGAGACGAAAAACACTGCATAATGCTCTAAAAACGCTTGGAATAAGCCAGGACATTCTCGAAGGCGCTATGGAAAGGGCAGGGATAGATGCCAAAAGAAGGGGAGAGACGCTATCCATTGAAGAGTATGCAGCACTGTCTAATGAGGTTTCATTTTCCTTGTCCAAATTGACAAACAATTCAAGAAGTCAAGAAATCAAGTGAATGTCACTTTTTCCCCTCATCATGCATATAATGTAATGATGAATTTTTTGGGAGGGGAAAAGGTGGCAAATAAGAGGGCTTATACAAGATATTTTATTATATTTCAAGAGGATGATAAGGGGTTTGGGATTGCGCAGGATAAACCGCCTACTGGGTATGCTAAAATAGAGAATAAAAATGGAAGAAGCAAAGTAACTTTCTATGTTCAAAACCTTTTGACGGAAAAGGGGCCATATACAGCTTGTCTAATTGACTCAACAAAGAATCCACCTATTCTTGCGAGGCTCGGCAATATAAATGTTGATGAAACAGGACGCGGGGAAATTTGGTGGGAATATAGGGAGGATGACATTGCAGAAACAGGAAATCACATCGACAGGTTCAATGTAGCCGCAATACTTGTTGAAGGAGAAAGCGTAGTGGCACCGCTTTCGGGGCAGGTTGGTAAAGATAGAAGCAGCTGGAAGGAAAGGCTGAATTTAAGGGCAAGGATAGAGGAAACCCCTGATGAATTAGAGGAAGAGGAACTTAGCGAAGAGGCATTAAAGTTTAAGGAGTATGAAGAGAGAATAAAGGATGAGATAAAGAAGATAAACAACGAGGAAGTTGAGATTACCGAAACAAGAGATGGTGAAAAGGAAAAATATGAATATAAAGAATCAGGTTATGCAAAGGTATTTCATAAGCTTTTAAAACGACACGAAGAGTTAAGGCTAAAGACAGAAATGGAAAACACAAGATGGTGGCGCATTCCACTTGAAAGGCCGATGATGGACCCTAAATATATGCCATACTTCTGTGTTATCTATCATATTCTTCTTGCATATCCATACATGAACTATATCATGTATGCTAAAAAGGCAGGACACTACTATTTTGGACTTAAATACGACGATGAGGGCGAGATAGAATATGTAATCTATGGAATAGAAGGAGAAAACAACAAAAAAGACCAGCCGTATTTTGGAGCAACCGGTTTTAAAAAGTGGCTGAAAATTGACGATAAAAAAGGAATGTGGATAATGATATATAACCCATGGACAGGAATGGTAATGATGTAGCACCCAATGCGGGTGCTTTTCTTATTATTGTTGTTAAAGTTTCAAAATAGTGATAAAATTAATTTGAAAACATAGGAAGAGGTGTCGTATGAAGGAGCAAAAGAAAAAGTATATTATAAACGGATTTAAAAAGAGTATAATTTACGCATTAATAACATGCTTTGCATTATCAGTAATAGCTGCGCTAATTGCCTTTGCCAAAAAAGGCGATATGCTTAAATATATTTTTTACACTTTATATGGATTCGGGATTTTTGCCTCAATACTTTCAGTCCCACAGCTTTTTAAAAAGGACGAGGACCCTAAGATTGCAATGCTAAGGCGCAAAAGTCCACTTTACGGATTTTACAATTTATTTTCAAATCCTTACGCCGAAGCTGCTGAGGCAGAATCATTAGAAGAATTTCAGGGCGAAGGGTTCTGGAATGGACTTTTTATCGTATTATACTCAATAATCATACTTTCTATTGGAATGTTAATAGAAAGAATATACTACTAAGGAGGGCAATATGCATCCAATATTATTTAAAATAGGACCAGTTACAATTTACACATATGGATTTTTAATGGCGGTTGCCATTCTATCAGCCATTTTAATAACCGTCAAAAGAGGAGAAAAAAGAGGATTTTCAAAGGACAGCATTTACGACATAGCCTTTTACGGAATAATAGGCGGTATTGTAGGGGCAAAGCTTCTTTATATAATAGCAGAAGCACCAACCCTTTTTAAAAACCCAAAGGCAATAATATATATGTTAACAAGCGGCTTTGTAGTTTACGGGGCACTTATCGGTGGAGTCCTTGCAGCTTACATATACTGCAAAGTAAAGGGGCTAAACTTTATAAGATACTTTGACCTTACAGCACCCGCGATTGCATTTGCACAGGGCATAGGAAGAATAGGATGCCTTGGAGCAGGCTGCTGCTATGGACGAGAAACCAACTCAATATTCGGTATAGTATTTAAAATTTCACCCTTTGCACCAAACGGGGTAAAACTAATCCCAACGCAAATTATATCCAGCATAGGGAACTTCGCCTTCTTTCTAATACTCATATGGTTTGCAAAGAAAGAGAGAAAAGACGGACAAGTAGCAGGCCTTTACATGATTTTATACAGCGTTGGAAGATTCATAATAGAATTTTTCCGCGGCGACTTCCGTGGAAATGTGGGCATGCTCTCAACTTCACAGTTCATAAGCATAATAATATTCATCATTGCAATAAAATTTCTCAAGAAGTGACATTCACTTGATTTCTTGAGTTCTTGAATTGTTTAGCAATTTGGACGAGTCCATGGCAGTTTATAATAAACTTTCATGGATTTTTTATTTAATACTAGTAGAACTCGCCTACCTCTGTAAGTAGGTGACAGATGTCGTTAACCTATTTCTCCTGCTGGTATAAAAAACACTAGAAATATGAATGGTTTAAATCGATTATGTTAATTAAATCAACCATTCAGTTTTTCACTATATTTCCTTATTGTTTTTGCTTAGGAGTTGCACAATTAAACAGTAGCTTATCTAATTACATATACTTTTTCTTTGTTTGACATGTATTTCCGATGAACCCAATCAGGTTTGAGTTAATATCATAGCAATTAAAGCAGTTAAAGAAAAAGAGTTTTGTGAGTTTCTCATTCATTAATTATTAGATTTATCAAGTTAAGAAATATAGATTTTGTAAATTGAAAAATTATGTATTTTCAATGCTTTGAAAATGCGAAATTTGTTTGGTTGAGTATTTCATATTTACCATTAATTCTATGACTTTAACTTGTCCTAATTGACAGACAACTCAAGAAGTAAAGAAATCAAGTGAATGTCACCAATACACACTACCTAGTGTGTCGATAGTCGAAAAAAGAAGAAAAAGAGAGAAATATGCAGCATGATAAATATAATTTAAAATAACAAGTGAACATACTAAAGTGTAATAT